>JBFFMB010000541.1:0-1002 GCA_041554455.1 Bacteroidales bacterium | reverse complement strand
GAACGATTCCACCAAAAATATTAACCAAAATGGCTTCAACATTTGGATCTTTCAGGATAATACGAAAAGCTTCTTCAACTCTTTTAGCATCCGCTGATCCTCCAACATCAAGGAAGTTAGCAGGCTCACCACCGGATAGTTTAATGATATCCATGGTCGCCATAGCCAAACCGGCTCCATTAACCATGCAACCCACATTTCCATCCAATTTTACATAGTTCAAATCAAATTTTGAAGCTTCAACTTCAATGGGGTCTTCTTCATTTAAATCACGCATCTCGGCTATATCGCGATGACGGAAAAGAGCATTATTATCAACCACTACTTTTGCATCAACGGCCATGATTTGATCATCCGATGTTTTCACCACTGGATTAATTTCAAAGAGTGATGCATCAGAACCCACATAGGCTTTGTATAAAGCATCTACAAACTTTACCATCATTTTAAAGGCTTCACCCTCTAAGCCAAAATTATAGGCAATTTTTTGACATTGAAACGGCAAAATACCAACCGCAGGATTAATTTCTTCTTTGTAGATCAATTCAGGTGTTACTTCTGCTACATGTTCAATATCCATTCCTCCTTGCGGAGAATAAACAATCATATTTCGTCCTGTTTGACGATTCAAGAGCACACTAATATAAAATTCTTGAATTTCTGAAGCGCCTGGATAATACACATCCTGCTGAACCAAAACTTTTTGTACCAATTTTCCATTGGCACTGGTTTGAGGAGTTACTAAACGCATCCCAATAATTTGTTTGGTAATATCATGTACTTCATCCAAGGATTTAGCCAATTTTACACCGCCTCCTTTACCACGCCCACCGGCATGAACTTGTGCTTTAATAACCCAAAATTTAGTGCCGGTTTTTTGTTGGAGAGCTTGAGCCATTTCTACTGCTTTTGCAGGAGAATCAGCGACATAACCTTCGGGTACAACAACTCCGTAATTTTTAAGAATTGATTTCCCTTGATATTCGTGAATATTCATATTAT
>JBFFMB010000540.1:0-1063 GCA_041554455.1 Bacteroidales bacterium | reverse complement strand
GCTTCTATTTCGAAATATGGAGTGGGAGCTATTGATGTATTGATTAAGCCTTGGCAATAAAAAAACCCGGCGAATTTTCTGCATTATTCAAAAAAATTGCGCCGGGAATGTTCTCAGGTTTTAATCTCGATTATTTCACCATGAAAAATTTCGAGATTAAATGTTAAATATGTGTTGCTAATTACTTGACCCAAAAAAAGAAAACACAAACCTGATATGAACAAAACTTAATATAAATTTTATTGCATAAGCTAATCTACTGCGAATGAAAGTAGAAAAAGGGCTTGGATTGATGAACGGAAGTTTTCAGTTGATGAATAGTTCATCTGACTGAATCTCTCGTTTTTATAATGATTTGAAATAAGTCGGTATTAAACGAAGACTGATTTATTTTCTTAAATTTAAGGCAGATAAAAATTCAAAATTTATTGGGATGGAACGAAGGAATTTTTTGAAGTGGGGTGCCATGCTTTCAGGAGGAGCTGTTCTCAGCGGAACATTCATTGGGAAATTATTGTCGGCAAAAGAAATCAAAAAATTTGCTCAATCATACGATTCGCTTGAACGAATGGTACGTGTGGGTTGTCCATCGCATAATTGTGGGGGAAGATGTTTGCTGAAAGTCTTTGTGAAAAATGGTATAATTACTAAAATCGAAACGGATGACCGCCCCTCGGATAATCCAGATGATCCTCAATTAAGAGCTTGTCTTCGTGGAAGAGGCTATCGCCATCGTCAACATCATGCCGATCGATTAAAATATCCCATGAAAAGAGTGGGGGAAAGAGGCGAAGGTAAATTTGAACGAATTTCTTGGGATGAAGCCACTGATCTGATGGCTGAAAACCTGATTCGTATTAGAGATAAGTATAGTAATGAGGCCCTTTATATTCCTTATGGAACAGGGAGCTATTCGCAAATAAATGGCAAATGGCCTGCCGATCGTCTGATGAGTTTATTTGGGGGTTCATTGGGTTATTATAATTCTTATAGTTGGGCATGTATTAATAGAGCGACTCCTACTGTTTATGGGACTAAAGTTACTGGTAATCAGCGTCAAGAT
>JBFFMB010000539.1:0-1083 GCA_041554455.1 Bacteroidales bacterium | reverse complement strand
AGA
Source organism: Bacteroidales bacterium (assembly GCA_041554455.1). GTDB lineage: Bacteria > Bacteroidota > Bacteroidia > Bacteroidales. The sequence continues at coordinate 1,080 of JBFFMB010000539.1, read as the reverse complement.
TTACCCCATTTATAGCGATTTTCAGCATAGGACAGATGAAGTTGCTTTTCAGCGCGAGTAATCGCTACATAAAATAAACGTCGTTCTTCTTCTAAGTCACTTCTCGAATTTAATGACATAATCGAAGGGAATAAATTCTCTTCCAATCCAACAACGAAAATGTATGGGAATTCCAAACCTTTAGCTGCATGGATAGTCATCAAGGAAACATAATCAGTTCCTTCTTTATCTTTGGTGTCGGCATCCGTAATAAGTGCTACATCTTGCATAAATTCAGCCAAACCAAGGGTGATATTTCCGTCTCTTTCTTGAATTTGTTCTTCTGTGAGCTCGGTTTCTGTAAATTCTTTGATGGCATTTAAAAGTTCTTCAATATTTTCGTAACGACTCACTCCTTCGGGTGTTTTATCGTTATATAAATCTTTTAATATACCCGATGAATTGGCAATGAGTTTACCTAAATCATAAGCGTTTTTCTGATCAATTTGAGCCGTAAAACTCTTGATCATTATCACAAAATTTTCGATTTTTGAACGTGTGCCTGCATTCAGGTTGGACGGAAAATGTTCTGCTTTGCTAATGACTTCCCACAAACTAATGTTTTGTTCATCAGCCGCAATTTGTAAACGTTGAATACTGGTAGAGCCGATCCCCCGAATCGGATAATTAATGCATCTTAATAGTGCATCTTCATCTCTATTATTAATAACCAAACGAAAGTATGACAACACATCTTTAATCTCTTTACGCTTATAAAAAGATAAGCCACCAAAAATTCGATAAGGAATGCCTTGTTTGCGTAAACCTTCCTCTATTGAACGTGACTGAGCATTGGTGCGATATAAAATAGCAAAGGCATTGTTACTAAGTTGATTATTCATTTTAAAATCAAAAATAGCATTGGCAACCATGAAGCCTTCTTCATTATCGGTCGTAGCCCGAAGTAATTTTATCGGATTTCCTTCTTCGTTGTCAGTCCAAACTTCTTTCTGTATTTGATCTTTATTATTAAGAATAATTCCGTTGGCTGCTTCTACAATCACTTTTGTAGATCTGTAGTTTTGTTCTAATTTATAAATT
>JBFFMB010000538.1:0-1086 GCA_041554455.1 Bacteroidales bacterium | reverse complement strand
TTTTCGTTCTAATTGGTATTTTTCGTTGATAGGATTTATTTTAAGTGTTTGGTTGATGTTTAAGATTGATGCTTTTTACGCCTATGTTTCCATTATTGTTATGGTATTGATTTATTGGGGAATTTCTACATATCATAAAAGCCGTCAAGGTTTACAATCAATTTTTAAAGGAGCTATTTTTCAGATTAACCGAAAACTTCAATTGTATTTGCAACGATCATCGCGTATGCGTTCAAGCGAAAGTTGGAGACCTTCAGCTATTTGTGTTTCGCGCACTTCCTTTGAACGTAATCATGCGTTTCGTTTTTTAAACTGGCTCTCTTATAAATATGGGTTTGCCACTTATATCCATCTCGTTGAAGGGTTTTTTACACCAGAAAAAAATCGTGAAGCCCTTTCAACTCAGAAGAAATTATTAATTAAAGCGGGGCATGCTAAAAATAGCGTCTATATTGATACCATCATTTCCCCATCCTTTACTTCGGCCTTGGCACAAGCCATACAATTACCAGGTATCTCAGGGATGGATAACAATATGGCTGTTTTTGAGTATGATAAAAACCAACCTGGTGAACTGAAAGAGATAATCGATAATTTTAATTTGGTATTGGCTGGTAATTTGGATGTTTGTGTGTTAGGAAGCTCTGGTCGTAAATACGAGAAAAAACAAGCCATCCATGTGTGGATACGTAGTTTTGATCATCAAAACTCAAATCTGATGATTTTACTAAGCTATATTATCTTAGGTCATCCTGATTGGCAAAAATCAGAGATTAGCATTTTTGAGATTTGTAAAGATCATAAGGTGCACGAAACTCGAAAAGATTTGACCGAATTGGTTAAAACGGGTCGCATTCCTATTACACCTCAAAATATTGAGATCATTTCAAAGGATGAAGCGGTTAGTAGTAAGCATATTATCAATGAGAAATCAAAAGAAGCCGGACTCACCATTATTGGAATCCGTCCTGAACATCTTGAATTATATGGCATTAATTTATTCAAAGGTTATGAAGAGATAGGGGATGTTGTTTTTGTGAATTCCCATAAAGCCAAAGAAATTGAATAATAGTTAATTAAACGATA
>JBFFMB010000537.1:0-1091 GCA_041554455.1 Bacteroidales bacterium | reverse complement strand
TTTTCCAATCTTATGTAATTGGACAAAAAAAGGAGACCACCATTTGTGGTCCTCAAAACGGTTCGCTTTTAATTATAGGTGGGAATTTATCAAGTCCAGCCATTTATGCTAAGTTTTTGGAATTAGCTGGTGGTTCGGAAGCTAATCTGGTCATTATTCCTACAGCTATTGCCGATGAATATTTATTGATAGAGGGGGCAATGGAAAAAATGATTGAAAACTTTAAGTCACATGGGTTTAAAAATATAGAAATTCTTCATACACGCAATTCTAAAGAAGCCAATACCGAGGAGTTTGTGAAGCCATTAAGAACAGCGAATGCTGTTTATTTTATGGGTGGACGGCAATGGCGAATCGCTGATGGGTTCTTAAATACGCTGGCTCATCAAGAATTATTTAAAGTCTTAGATAGGGGAGGTGTGATTGGGGGAAGTTCCGCTGGAGCAAGCATTCAGGGCTCTTATCTCGCCAGAGGCGATACCCAAACTAATGTTCTCATGATGGGCGATCATGAAGAGGGATTGGGATTTTTAAAAAATACGGCTATCGATCAGCACTTACTAAAGCTCAATCGTCAGTTTGATATCTTTGAAATCATTCGTGCACATCCTGAATTATTGGGATTGGGCTTGGATGAAAATACTGGTATTATTGTGCAAGGCGATACTTTTGAAGTGATTGGCGAAAGTTTTGTTGCGGTATACGATGGAACTTTTTGCCAGTTTGTAAGAGATAAAGAAGATTGGTCCATTGAACGACCAGAAATTACTCCACTTCCCAAAAATAGCGATAGGTTCTACTTTCTAGGAGAGGGTAGGGTCTATGATTTGAAAAATAGGAAAGTGTTAAAATAGTATTATTTCAATAATTTATTTGGGTTCAATAAAATCCCATAAATTACCATAAAGGTCTTCAAATACGACAACGGTACCATACAGTTCTTCTCTTGGGGGGGATATAAAATGCACACCTTTTTCTAACATACTTTTATAATCTCTCCAAAAATTGTCGGTATATAAAAACAGGAATACCCGACCACCACTCTGATTCCCTACAAAAGCTTTTTGTGTTTCATTAGCAGCTTTCGCGAA
>JBFFMB010000536.1:0-1141 GCA_041554455.1 Bacteroidales bacterium | reverse complement strand
ATAAATTCCCCAGAAGCGCATATGAAAACGTATCCTCCGAATTATTAAAGATTATTTTTTTAATGCTTTCGCCTTGAAATTTGCTTTGTAAACGGGTGAAACGATTGCCATAAATGGCATCAAATAGGCCATCTATTGTTGCATAGCCGGCTTGATGGCCAATTTCCAAAGCCAGTAAGACTTCATTCTTGGTTTTGTCGGAATGTATCGATATTAAACCTTTTCCCTCTTGAATAAAAGCTGCAATTGAGGATTGCTTAGATGCTAGGGAATCAAATTTATCGTATTGACTGATGATGAAATTCAAACCCTCCAGTTTTTTAAGTTCAGCCCACATTTTATTAATCTTCATCTCCTGACGGATGTTGTTCAGTGAATTAAAACTTATAAAGAATGAAGAGGAGGGGGGTATTGCATCAAAACTACTAAATGTCTTGTTTGAAAACTGTTTGTAAATAAATACAGCCGTCACCAAAATCGCAATAAATATAAATACAAACAAAGTATTGGATGCTACTTTTTTGTTACCAGACATGCCATATAAAGTTTAACCAAATTTAATATAAATACTTGGGAAGGCGTGGAAAAGCTGTGATTATAATCAACAATCGTATGTTAATTAAATTGGGTTTTTTATTCCGGTACAGCTTTTTTGGATTTAAGTTGCTATAATGAAAGGAATGGCTGAAATGAATGGAGTCCAATGAAAAGATTCCCTCCTGTTTATTTTAGCAAACGGAAACTTTTTCGGTGAAAATCACAAATGCCAGATTTAGCAATGGCGGCTCTATGACTTTTGGTCGGATAGCCTTTGTTTTTATCCCATTGATAAATCGGATGATTGATCGCAATTTTTGACATGTATTCATCCCTGTGAGTTTTGGCAAGGATGGATGCTGCGGCTATACTCGCATATTTGCTATCTCCTTTAATAATACAATAGTGCTCAATGTTTTGATAGGTTTTAAAACGATTCCCATCCACGAGAATGATGTCCGCTTTTATCTTTAACTGCTCAAGTGCCCTATGCATGGCCAAAATGGAAGCATTTAGAATATTGATTTCATCGATTTCTTTTTGGTCAACCTGTCCGACTGCCCAAGCTAAAGCTTCAGATTCGATGATCTCTCTTAGATAATCT
>JBFFMB010000535.1:0-1143 GCA_041554455.1 Bacteroidales bacterium | reverse complement strand
TCCTTTGTCTGATATCGTATTGCAGTCCTTCACGAAGCGATACATAGGCTGTTCCATATTTTGCCAATATATCCAAGCGTTGTTCTAAGCGTTTAATCGCAGGTGAATTCCCCGTTGCAAGCTCCATAGCCAATTGTTGATTGATCATTTCGGCTTGGGTTTCATAATCATGAATCCCTAACTCCCTCAACTTAGTCAATGAATCTTCTTTGATCTTTATTTCATTCTGCAAAATCTTATATTCTTGCTCAACGATTTGAAATCCTTTCAAGGCTCGCTCCTTTTGGATAAATGTTTTAATAGAGTCCACCAGATCAGCAATATCATTTGCCATGTCCGCTGCCATTTGGGGATCCTCATCCCAAACACTAATTTGAACAGCCATAAATTCTGTGCGACTAAATTTAAAATTACGTTCGTATTTCTTATCCAATTGGGTTAGATGATAAGGTGCTTCGGGTTTGATTTTATAGTGATTTAAAAGATCATATTTTGAAACAATACGCTCTTTAATGATATTTGAGCTTAATAACTGAAGCATTTGCTCTGTTTGCTCTTCATTCCCAAATTTGAGAAGATCGTTATTGGCTGAATTTTCACTTACTAAAATTCGAGAGATTGAACTGGATGTAGATGGATACATGATCACCTCTGATTTATATAAGGGTTTCATGAAATATGCGGATGAAAAAACAACGGCTGCCAAAGCTGAAAAAACAAATACTATCGCTAATACCCATTTCCATCTTATAATAAAACGAATCAGATCCAATGAACTAAATGAGGATTCTTGTTTTGATGTCGAAATCATAATCAAAATTTTGTAAGTGAATTGTGGTTAAAGTTAGGAAAAATTGATTTTATGCGAATCTTGAAATTCAAATATTTATAAGTTCTTAAACTTTTCGGAAAAAGCCAATTAGCGATCGCAAACTAAATAGTCCTAAAACAAATGCAAGCACGAGTGAGCAGATCATCGTCAGGCTAAATTGATACAACCAATCTATCTGAATTTCTTTGACAATTATGTTGAACAAAATAATAGCGATCACAAAACAAAACAGATTGAGTAAGAATGTAGGATTTAATTTAAACCTGAAAATTTTAACAACCAAAACGATCACCAGAATCGTAGTAACACCT
>JBFFMB010000534.1:0-1152 GCA_041554455.1 Bacteroidales bacterium | reverse complement strand
TCAAGCAAAATTTAAGGATGAAACCTTATTAGAGCGAGTAAAAGGCTTAAGTACGGTGAGTGGCGGGACTTTAACTGGAGCAAGCTATGCATACTATAAAGCGCTCAACAAAAACTTTGATCTTTTTTATGATGATTTTTATACTACGCTCAAAGAGGATCAGCTTTTAAAAATAGCGACCCAAAAATTGGGTTCCGATTCAATATGGAAGGATTCTCATAAAAAACGTTCCATCATCAATGCCTTTGCGTTGGCTTATGCTGAGCTATTAACAGATGGCCATTTTAAGGAGCTGAAAGAACATAAATCGCATTTGGAAGATATTTGTTTTAATGCCACTGATTTTTCCTTTGGATTGGCTTTCCGTTTTCAAACAACGGGTATATTCGGAAATTATCGCTTACAAAATTCAAACTTAAACGTCCTTTCCGATGAAATGAAAATAGCAGATGCCATTGCCTCTTCCTCTTGTTTTCCGATGGGTTTTGAGCCCCTTATTATGCCAGATGATTTTGTGAGCGATCAGAAGTCGGAGGCCTATATCGCTATTAAAGAACAAAAAGAATTCAAATTAGGCGTTGGAATAATGGATGGAGGAATAGTCGATAATCAAGGAATTGGAAGCATTATGATTGCGGATGCCCGACGAAAAAAGGAAGGCAAAGCCTACGATCTGATTATGGTTTGCGATGTAGGAAGCTATATGATGGATCCTTGGGAACCTTCACGCATCGAAATGAATAAGACAGCATCCTCATGGACTCCAAAAACAATCATCAATACCATCCTTAAAAACTTCAATACCAATTGGTGGTTTTGGCTTCCCCTCATTATCAGTGCTGCTTTATTATTCTACGGATACTATTACAAAGCAGGCTTGGGCTATTTCATCAGTGGTGGAGCCATGGCTATGTTCACTTTAATCGCATTGTTTCTAAAAATTTTGATAGAAAAGCTAGAACACAAAGTACTCAGCACATGGGAATGGTTAATGAGCATCATCCCATCTTTCATCAGAGATAAGCTCATCAATTTCGAGAATCTAAAACTGCGATTAATCCAACGGATGATTGAAGAAAGAGCAACATCTGCTATAAAAATGATTAGCAATATCTTCTTGTAACAAATTCGAAGATTGAATTATAATTTATT
>JBFFMB010000533.1:0-1161 GCA_041554455.1 Bacteroidales bacterium | reverse complement strand
TGGCAGAATCTGTAGAATTCTTCCCCTTTGTATATCCATATTGTTGAATGGGTGTAATGGCATTTTCTAAAAGAATATTTTTCCATTTCGACAAATTGGGCTTTGTCCAATCACCATAGATTCTTTTAATGGTTGGATTACCATATTTGGCTATTTCTTCCATCATTTCTTTTACAAATGCAGAAGGGATATTATCGCCATCAATGAGGACAGCTAAATTTATATTCATCGGTTTTAATTATGGTTAAATTGTATATTGATTGTTTCTTATTATATTTCCATTCTTCATAGAATGACTATGGTAATATACGAATTCATAAGCTAATTGCTATCAATACGAAAATAAAACTGTCCTTTGTTTAAAAGTAGATAGTTTTATTATAATGGATTTAGCTTGAATGTATGGCAATAACATTCTCAAATCTTTATTAGCAATTCTCCGTGCTTTTTCCGTAATTTGATGTTGGAAAAGGAACGCTATGGACACACATTGGAGCCCCCCCAGAAATTGGATCTGCATTGAGAGTATTGAAGCTCATACGGGTGGTGAACCCCTAAGGATTTTCACGAAAGGGTTACCTGACATTAAAGGCCATTCAGTTTTAGAAAAAAGAAGCTATTTCAAAAAACATTTTGACCATTTACGAACGGCATTAATGTTTGAGCCTCGGGGTCATGCGGATATGTATGGTGCAGTCTTGGTTGAACCCAATTCTCCTGATGCTGATTTTGGTGTATTCTTTATCCATAACGAAGGCTATTCTACCATGTGTGGACATGCCATTATTGCCTTATCAAAAATACTTCCTGAAATGGGGCTGCTAAAAAAAGAGGGCGACGAATTTGAACTGAAAATTGATGCTCCTGCTGGTCGAATTTTGTCAACCGTGAAGAGAAAGAATAATGAAGTCGAGTCTGTTTCATTTGTCAATGTGCCTTCGTTTGTCTTACTAAAAGATCAGAAAATTAAGGTTGAAGGGATTGGTGAAGTCCGCTTTGATGTGGCTTATGGAGGTGCTTTTTATGCCTTTGTTGATGCGGATGCCTTTGGCTTAGGTTTGGAAGCTAAAGATTATAATCAGCTTATTGATTGGGGGAAAAAGATAAAAAATACCGTCATGGATACGTTTGAAATAAAGCATCCATTTGAAGAAGATCTCA
>JBFFMB010000532.1:0-1173 GCA_041554455.1 Bacteroidales bacterium | reverse complement strand
TGAATTCTGTACTTTGATATTTATATTCTGCCTTTTAGGGGAGAGCTCTGATGAAGTCAGTCAGAGGGGTTCTTTTTATACCTTGGATGATGATCTCTAATGGCTTGTTGTAAATAGCTGCGATCTAAATGCGTATAAATTTCGGTGGTTGTAATGGATTCATGACCCAGCATCTCCTGAATAGCCCGTAAATCAGCTCCTCCATCCACTAAATGAGTGGCAAAGGAATGACGGAAGGTATGTGGACTAATCTTCTTTTTTATCCCACATTTTTCGGCTAGATCTTTGATCAACATAAAAACCATCACTCGCGAACATTTGCTCCCTCTTTTATTTAAAAATAAAATATCCTCATTCCCACTAACGATATTTTGATGGATCCGAATATTCTCCATATAAATCCGAATTTGTTTCAATGCAACCTCTCCGATAGGAGTGAGGCGTTCTTTATCGCCTTTGCCTACAATACGAATAAAGCCTTCGTTGAAATAAATATGTGAAATTTGCAAGCCAATCAGTTCGCTTACGCGAAGACCGCAGCCATACAATGTTTCGAGCATGGCTTTATTGCGTTCTCCACCTTCCCGACTAAGATCAACAGCTGAAATCAATTGATTGATCTCAACGATGCTTAAAACATCGGGGAGTTTGCGCCCAATTTTTGGAGACTCCAACAATTCAGTTGGATTTTTAGTCACAATATCTTCCAGTAATAAATATTTATAAAAAGCCTTGATCCCTGAAATGATTCTGGCTTGCGAACGGGCACTTAAGCCCATTGTATTGATCCAACTAATAAAATCTTTCAGATGATTGTAGTCTACTTCATCGGCTTTTAAACTCAAATGATGTAATTCCATATACTGAACAAGCTTTTCGATATCACCTATATAGGCTTGTATGGAATTATCCGAAAGGGATTTTTCCAAAGCTAAAAAGGATTTAAAGCCCTTGATATAGATCTGCCAGTTCATGCATTAAAGATAGTGAATTACTTATATTACACATCTGACTAAAAGATTAATCCTTTGATTATTAAAATCTCCACACTTATCGGATATTATTCTATATATTTGTTTTCTAGTGAACCATATACTAATAACTAAATTAAAACTAAAGCCTACTAGCCACCAATAAATAAGTACATACTTATGTCTAGGACTAAATTGCTGA
>JBFFMB010000531.1:0-1232 GCA_041554455.1 Bacteroidales bacterium | reverse complement strand
CGGTTATCGGAACTTCTTCATTTTTATGTCGCTTAATCTCAGCAGACAATTCGTTATAATAGGGAGTGCTTAAACCGGCTATTCCAATAATACGATCATTTTTTAGCATGCCTGCAGCTTTTGCTGCTGAATTATCAGTAAATCTATCCGCCTCATAAGGAAAACGAACAAAGGCAAAAGCAGCGGTTTTTTTATTCGCCAATTTTTCTAAAAATCCTTCTGGAACATGAACATCCATTAATTGGCTATTTCTTTCGACTTGAACAGTTTTGGCTTCATTCAACAATATTTCAAGCGGAAGGCTTAAAAAATTCTTAAATGGTACATTGTCAACAGATAACACCTTATCGCCTTCGTTCAAACCCATTTCCAAGGCTAAGGAATCACAGGTAATTCCATATTTATTGGCTTCTGAAGTTGGTAAATATTGTTCACCCCAGACTGTTAGCATCACGATGTAAATGGCTACTGCTAATAAAATATTTACAGTAACTCCACCTATCATAATAATCAATCGTTGGTATGCAGGTTTTGCTCTAAACTCATAGGGTTCAGCAGGCAATTTCATTTGTTCCTTATCCATCGACTCATCAATCATCCCTGCAATTTTCACATAACCGCCTAAAGGCAACCAACCTATTCCATATTCAGTATCCCCTTTTTTAAATTTAAAAAGGGAGAACCATGGATTGAAAAATAAATAAAATTTTTCGACACGTGTTTTAAAGGCTTTTGCAGCTAAAAAGTGCCCCATTTCATGAAATAAAACGAGTATAGATAAACTTAGTATTAATTGTAGTATTTTAATGAGAATCTCCATAGAGTGGCAATTTTAAAATTCATTTTATTTAATTAATTCCAATGCTAGTCTTCGACTTTCTTTGTTCGTTTCCACCAAATCTTCATAGCTTGGATGTTTTATAAAAGCTATCTGATCCATACATTTTTCGATGATATCTGGCATTTCCAAGAACCCGACTCTATCTTTCAAAAAAGAGGAAACCAAAACTTCATTGGCCGCATTTAAAACACAAGGGGTATTCCCACCTAATTTTATTGCTTCAAAAGCGAGTGCAAGGTTACGAAAATTTTTTAAATCAGGAGCCTCAAATGTAAGTTCAGGGTAATTTATAAAATTGAAACGGGGAAAATCGGAATGTATTCGCTCCGGATAAGTGAGCGCATATTGAATGGGCAACTTCATATCAGGCAAGCCCAATTGTGCTTTTATT
>JBFFMB010000530.1:0-1233 GCA_041554455.1 Bacteroidales bacterium | reverse complement strand
TTCCGAATCTCTAAAAGGTTTGTTCTTCATGTCAACGGCCAAAACATCAGTGGACGGCTTTTGAATGGAATAGGATAGGTTTAAACGCACATCAAAGCGATGGTTGTAATAGTCCAAAACCTTTGATAATCTTGATTTGAACTCATCCAAATGTTCTGGCGAAACAGTGAAATGGATTTTAACATTCGAGGTTTTTCCTTTACCGTAAACAGCCCCTTCAACCAAATGTTCTTCAACAGACATCCGATTAGCTTCGGGATAGGCATGAAATTTAAGGAGTGCTTTTGGTAAAGCGGCATAATTCAAGCCATCTTCATTCAATAAAGCATTAATTATTTTTAGGTAATCTTTGTTTTTAATCAGTTCATCGAATTCTTTATCTGAAACATTTAAATGGCTTTTTAGATCTTTATAAAAAGCAAATTTTTTGATGTGTTTGAAAAAATAATGGATTGAATTAAATCCTTCGTCCTTGAATAACTCAGCCTCTTTATCTTCTGAATACGAATCTCTAAATTCAAATAAATGCTTAAACATCCTGCTAGCTGCCCCCGAAGCAGGAACAAATTTTATTGCAGTTTTCCCCGCTTTAATATGTTCATAATTATCAGCCATCTGAATCACTTCATCTTCCGTAAAGCGAACTATTCCATTGCCAATAGTAGCAGCAGCATGTAATTTAGTAGGAGGGAAGCCTTTTTTAAAATTCTCGATCTGAGTATTAATAGTTTCTAGATCAATGGCTTTTGCTTTTATCTGAAGAAGATCCTTATCTGTGAACATAATGTAAATGTCGTTTAATATATTTGATAAAATTACGGGATTTAAATCACAAATAGCAATTTACAAATCCCAAATAAGTTCCCAATCCCAAATTTTAATAACTGATGCATTTTGAGCATTGGTATTTAGAGCATTGTGATTTGTGAATATTTTGCCCGCCCGACTGAATGACTTCAGTCATTCGGGTGGGGTGCTTGGGTTTTCTTATTTGTTTATTGATTGATTGTCGTATGGAATAATGTTTATTCTGTGGGAATAATTTTTTATCAATCTTACAATTCAAATTATTACAAAAAACTGTATATTTGCCAACCATTTGCCCAGGTGGTGAAATTGGTAGACACGCCAGCTTGAGGGGCTGGTGACCTTAAGGTCGTGCAAGTTCGAGTCTTGTTCTGGGCACATAGCAATGATGATTGGTCAATTTTTTACATTAAAAAGATCAATCAT
>JBFFMB010000529.1:0-1245 GCA_041554455.1 Bacteroidales bacterium | reverse complement strand
CGGGCGTCAATGAATTGTATCGTGCTTTGATTGTAAAAATTAAGGAAAAAACGGGAGTCGATTTCAAATCGAAAATGGCAGCTACTGATGAACTGTCTGAAAAAGTATATATTATTCCACCAAATAGGGTTCGTTACTTATCCGAAATCTCGGATGTCGTTCGGAATTATAATAAATGGGCCGAAGATCAGGCAAAAGTTGCTCAACGAATGTATGCATTGAAAACAGCTGTTGAGAGTCTTGATCCCGAAAAAAATAAATTATCGATTGCTGATTTAGAAGAAGCCTATCAAAAAATTGAACGAAATCTGGATGGGCACAATAAAGGAATTTTGGATTCTTGGGAAGACAAGAAACAGTCTTTTAAAGCACCTATTTATAAATACAAAGTTCGAAATAAAGAACTCTCAATTGAAACACATACCGAGTCTTTATCGCATTTGCAAATTCCTAAAATTACGCTTCCGCAATACGAAGGCTGGGGCGATATTTTAAAATGGGTATTGCGCGAAAATGTACCGGGTGAATTTCCTTATGCGGCCGGAGTATTCCCATTCAAACGTGAGGGGGAAGATCCAACGCGTATGTTTGCTGGAGAAGGTGGTCCAGAACGGACCAATCGTCGTTTTCATTATGTTTCTTTGGGGATGCCAGCAAAACGATTATCGACGGCTTTCGATTCAGTAACGCTTTATGGAGAAGATCCTGATAGACGTCCCGATATTTATGGAAAAGTTGGGAATTCTGGAGTTTCGATTTGTTGTTTAGATGATGCTAAAAAATTATATTCAGGCTTTCATTTAGCCGATCCCAAAACCTCCGTTTCGATGACCATTAATGGTCCGGCACCAACCATGGTTGGATATTTTATGAATGCCGCTATCGATCAACAATGCGAATTGTATATCAAGGAAAATGGGCTAGAGAAAGAAGTCGAGGAGAAAATTGAGGCCATTTATCAAAGTAAAGGAACAAAAAGACCTGCTTATCAGGGAAAGCTCCCCAAAGGAAATGATGGTTTAGGTTTGATGCTTTTGGGTATTACAGGTGATAAATTATTGCCGAAGGAGGTCTATGAAAAGATTAAAGCTGATACTCTTTGTAGTGTTCGCGGAACCATTCAGGCGGATATTTTAAAAGAAGATCAAGCACAAAACACCTGTATTTATTCCATCGATTTTTCTCTTCGTTTGATGGGAGATGTTCAGCAGTATTTTATTGAGAACTATGTGCGGAATTTTTATT
>JBFFMB010000528.1:0-1266 GCA_041554455.1 Bacteroidales bacterium | reverse complement strand
GGAGGAAGATAAAAAATATTTCACCCCATTTTGCAGCAAAACGCCTATTACTGGCATCTCTTTTGGCATTGATCCAAAAGACTATGTGAATTTGAATTCAGAAGTTGAACACCCCTCATTATTTCATCTTGGAGCGATGAATTGGATCCCGAATTTGCAAGGAATCCATTGGTTTATTAATCAGGTCTGGCCTGAAGTTCACCAACAATATCCCAGCCTAAAACTATATTTAGCAGGGAACGCAATGCCCGATGAACTTCTAAAAATCAATCATTCAAACATCCATGTTCAGGGATTTGTTGATAATCCTAAAAAATACATTTCCACGAAAGCAATCATGATTGTTCCTTTGTTTTCAAGTAGCGGCGTACGGATAAAAATAATTGAAGGGATGGCTGCAGCTAAGGCTATCATCTCAACAACAAAAGGAGCTGCTGGAATTAAATTCGAGAATGAGAAAAATATTCTAATAGCTGATACCAAAGAAGAATTTATTGAATCCATCAAAAATTGTGTTGAAAATAGTGAATTCACTAAAAATGTAGGATTGAATGCGAAAAAGTTTGTTTTAAAGAACCACAACAAACAAAGCTTGATCCAAAAACTGATCGCGTTCTATTCCCAGATTTGATATCCTAAAATTGATTTTATTTTCTAACTTTATTAAAAATTAATAGCCTTTTTTATGAGAATTTTTGTGGTCTTATCGCGTATTCCTTATCCTCTTGAAAAAGGCGATAAACTCCGAGCATTCCACCAAATTAAAGAGCTCTCAGAAAACAACGAAATCATATTATTTGCCCTAGATGATCGCAATGTAAATAAGGAGGAAGCTTTTCAATTTTTACAACCATATTGTCGATCTGTGAATTTTTTTGACCGCTCACTCTTTTGCAGATTTATCAATTTAATCAAGGTGCTTTTTAATGGAAAACCATTTCAGGTAGGTTACTTCTATAGCCGTCAAATTCAAAAAAAAATGCACCAACTTATCAGCGAATACAAACCCGATCATTTGTATTTTCAATTAGCACGAATGGCTGAATATAGCAAGTCCATTGATATCCCAAAAACAATTGACTTTCAAGATGCATTTTCAAAAGGCTTACATAGGCGTATGAAATATGCCTCAAATTTTAAACGACTTATTCTATGGATGGAATACCGTCGGATGCTAAAATACGAACAAACTATTTTTACTAATTTCGATCATAAAACCATCATCTCAGCAAGCGATAGAGAAGTTATTCCTCATCCTGAAAAAAT
>JBFFMB010000527.1:0-1346 GCA_041554455.1 Bacteroidales bacterium | reverse complement strand
GGCATGACTTCCTCCTAAGCAAATTGGGCTGTTCGGATATCCGTTTTTTAATTTTTTACCAATCGCAATCGCTTCATCAAAAACCTGACTTGAAGCAGTGATTCCGACAAGGTCAAATTTGGTTTTGAGAAAATCCTCAATTTCTTTTTCCTTCGCAATGCGAGTATCCAAATACTGAAACTCTAAACCAGGATGTTGTTGTCTTGCATAGGAAGCTAAATAACCCATCCCAAGATGAATGGCTGCATCTCTTAGGTTTCGATTTGGGTTAATTAGTCCGATTTTCATTCCAAAGAAAATTAAAATCTATTTTCTGAATATTGGTCTTCGTAATATTTTAAATAATCGCCAGAAGTCACATTATCTAACCAATCTTGATTCGATAAATACCAATCGATGGTTTTTTCAATGCCTTCTTCAAATTGGAGTGAAGGCTCCCAGCCTAATTCCTTTTTCAATTTCGAGGAGTCAATAGCATAGCGTAAATCGTGACCAGCTCTATCTTTTACATAAGTGATTAATTTCTCAGATGTTCCTGTTTCACGACCTAATTTTTGATCCATTTTCGCACAAATCACTTTAATTAAAGCAATATTCGTCCATTCATTGTTTCCACCGATATTGTAGGTTTCCCCAATAATTCCTTTATGGAAAATCAAGTCGATAGCATTGGCATGATCTTCTACATACAACCAATCACGAATGTTCTCACCTTTACCGTAAACAGGCAGTGGTTTATTATTTTGGATATTGTGAATAAATAAGGGAACCAATTTCTCAGGAAACTGAAAACCGCCATAATTGTTTGAACAATTGGATATAATAGTTGGGAGTTTAAAGGTATCTAAATAGGCGCGAACTAAATGGTCGGAACTCGCTTTAGATGCTGAATAGGGACTGTGTGGATCGTAGGCTGTCGTTTCGGTAAATAAACCTGTTTCACCTAAGGAACCATAAACTTCATCGGTTGATATATGGTAAAAACGTTTGTCCTCAAAATTTTCGCCCCAAATATGACGAGCTGCATTCAATAGATTTACAGTTCCCACGATATTGGTTTGGATGAACTCCATGGGATTACTGATGGAACGATCAACATGCGACTCGGCCGCTAAGTGAATGAGGCCGTCGAATTGTTTTTCCACAAACAGTTTTTGAATAAAATCTCCATCCACGATATCACCTTTTACAAATTCGTAATTGGCAGCATGTTCAATATCCTTTAAATTCGCAAGATTTCCTGCATAGGTTAATTTGTCGAGGTTTACGATTTTGTAATCAGGATATTTGTTTACGAATAAACGCACTACATGTGATCCAATAAATCCGGCTCCACCGGTGATAAG
>JBFFMB010000526.1:0-1356 GCA_041554455.1 Bacteroidales bacterium | reverse complement strand
TGCCTGGGCTTTCTGTTTTAACTCCGTCAATATAAATACTTTGATCTATAATTTCTAATTTATCTCCGGGCATACCTACGCAACGCTTGATGAAGTTTTCTCTTTTGTCAAGGGGGCGTGATATAATTTTGCCAAAATTTCTAGGATTATTGTGAACAGCGTCTCGACCGTATTCACGGACTAGCGCATGATAGCTGTGTTCGCTTTGAAATTTCAACGAAAGGGTATCTCCATCAGGGAAATTAAAAACAACCGCATCATTACGTTTGATTTTTGATAAACCTGGAAAACGGAAATAAGGAAACTTAATCCATTCTACATATGATTTAGCTGTTCTTGAAAAGGGCATCGTATGATGAACAAATGGAAATGCGATTGGAGTCATCGGAGCTCTTGGGCCATATGCAATTTTGCTTACGAATAGAAAGTCACCGACCAATAAAGATTTTTCCATAGATGAAGTCGGAATGGAATAAGCTTCAAATAGAAATACTCGTATGATTGATGCTGCAATAACAGCAAATACGATTGCATCAAACCACTCACGAATAGCTGTTTTTTTGATATTCCGTGTTTTCTTATCCAAAAAGATTGTATTCTCTTGCATCCCGATATATGGAAAGTAAATGAACGGAAATAATACAGCCAATGTTTGTTCAATTAGACCGTGTTTTCCATAGCATTTCACTAGTTCAACTATCATCAGCATAAAAACAAATACGTTAATAAACGGTATTGCTAAAAAGACATACCACCATATACTGCTTTTATCAACTAATTTCAGCCAAACATATAAGTTGTAGTAAGGGATGAGAACTTTCCACCCATCAACACCTGCTTTTTCAAATAATTTATAAGCAAATATTGCAGGAATCGTAAATAATAATGGAATTAAGAAGAATAATAAAATCATGTTCGTTTCTTTATTTAAATAATAGGCGAAAATACGAAAGTTTTAAAAACATCACGTTAAAAGATGTTAAGAGAACTTATAAATTTATAAATCATCAGTGTTTTGAGAATGGGAGTGTAAAGGATACTTTAATCCCGGTATATGGCTTATATTCTTGAGGTAGTAGTTTAATGTCAGGTTCAATTTTAAGGGTTAGATCGTCGTTTACTTCAAATTCGAATAAGTGGGCATCAACCGAAGCATCCACTACATTTAAAAGATACCAAAGACCCGTGATGATATAACTATAATCAAGATTTCGTCGATAAATATCTCGTATGCTTTTTAATTGAGCCGAGGAATATTTCTCTAAATTTTCTTTGTATTTTTCAGGAATAGGTAAGGTTTGATCTCCTTGAGTGTATTCATAAGCACCTTTGAATTGCGAATAACCAGATTTATTA
>JBFFMB010000525.1:0-1377 GCA_041554455.1 Bacteroidales bacterium | reverse complement strand
GTAAAATACTCATTGCTTTTGCCGTAAGCGATGTAGATGGAAACTTCCAAACCAATGTAAAGAGTCCTTCGGATAGTCTTGATATTGAAGTAAGCTCTATTCAATATCAAAAAGTATACAAGCGTATATCCAATAGTTCACAAAAAATACAATTCGACTTGGAATATGATACCAAACAATTGGATGCCTTCACCGTAAAAGCTAAACCCATCATTCGAAAAGGTGATACCATTAGTTATTTAGTGAGCACTTTTGCCGGAAAAGAAGACCGGGCCATCGAAGATGTTTTGCGCAAATTGCCGGGCATTGAAATAGAAGATAACGGACAAATTTTATATCAAGGCTTACCACTGCTAAAATTTTATGTGGAAGGGCTTGACTTAATGGATGGTCGTTATGGAGTGGTGAGTAAAAACCTTCCGCATCGCACCGTTAGCACTGTTGAGATCCTCGAAAATCATCAGCCCATTCGTATTTTAGAAAAAAGAGTCGATTCGTATCAAGCCTCATTAAATCTCAAATTAAAAAAAGACATTACTGCTACAGGAACCGGGAAATTAGGAGTAGGGATGTTGCCATTTCTTTGGGATATAAAAATGACTCCTATGATTTTTAGTAAAAAATTCCAAGTAGTCACCTCCTATCAAAGCAATAATACAGGCCATGATGTTGCGCAACAAATCGATCGTTTAACTTTTCAAGAGTATATTCAAAATTCGGAACGCCCGAACGAGAAACCCAATTTACTAAGCCTACAATCTGCAAGGCCTCCCGGGATTAAACAAGATCGTTTTCTTGATAATAAGGCACATTTATTTAATTTCAATGGCTTGCTTCTTCTTAGCAATGACTTCCAACTCAGAGTGAATCTTTATTATATCAATGACCATCAGCAACAAGAGGCTAGTCAGCAGCGAAGTTTGTATACACCCTCGGATACGCTTGTTTTTAATGAAAGCATCCATAACAATATTTATTATAATTATTTGCAGAGCGAATTCACGCTTAGTCGCAATGCAACGAAAAACTTTTTGGAAAACAAACTAAAAATTCAATCGCGCTGGGATAAACAAATAGGGGAGCTTTTAACAGACAATGAAAAAATAAATCAATCCCTAAACAATCCTTTAAAATCATTTTCAAACGAATTGCGATCCATAAATGCTATAGGAAAACATTTAATAGAGTTTAAATCCTACATTTCTTATGATCACCGTCCTCATAATTTATCCATAAATCCGGGGCAATTTGAGGAGGTATTCAATGAAAACAAAGCATATGAAGAAGTGGTTCAGCAAATCAACTTAAAGCGTCTTTATTTGGATCATTCAGCAAGTTTAACTTTGGCTTGGAAACGCTTTATGTTTACTCCACGCT
>JBFFMB010000524.1:0-1381 GCA_041554455.1 Bacteroidales bacterium | reverse complement strand
TTCCTTGCTTTTTATAATCGGCAATGAAATCAAAGATATTGAGATCGGTCGTTTCCTTCCATCCATTAATAGCAATGTTTTCTGATTTCACATCCGCTCCCAGAATGATTTTTTCACTTCCATAATTTTGGATCCACGACAAAACTTGTGATTTGTTTTTTACAGCAATGCTTCCGGCAGTGATTTGGCTGGCTCCATTTTCAAAAGCAATTTTTAAATCGCAATCAGATTTCAAGCCTCCACCAAAATCAATTTTTAGCTTTGTATTTGACGCAATTTGATACAATACTTTCCAATTAACAATTTGGCTAGATTTCGCTCCATCCAAATCAACCAAATGCAAGTACTCGATGCCATGATCTTCAAATTGTTTAGCTAAATCAAGGGGGTTATTGCTATATATTTTTTTAGAGGAATAAATGCCTTGTTCCAAACGAACACATTTTCCTTCGATAATATCTATGGCTGGTATAATTCTCATTTTTTAGTTTATAATTCCACGAAATTCTTTAACATTTGCTGTCCACTTTCACTGCTTTTTTCGGGATGAAACTGACATGCATAAAAATTATCTTTTTGAATGGCCGCCGAAAACACCAAATCATAATTTGTTTGTGCAATGGTAAATTCAGACAACGGCACATAAAAAGAGTGCACAAAATAGGCGTATTCGTTTTCTTGGATTAGCTTGAACAAATCCGTTTTCAAATTGGATAGTTTATTCCATCCAACTTGAGGGACTTTCAAATCAGTATTAAATCGCATAACCTTAAGAGGAAAAATGCCTAAGCCATTTGCATTCCCTTCTTCGGTCGATTCACACATCAATTGCATGCCCAAACAGATTCCCAATAAGGGTTGTTTTAGTTGTGGGATAAGCTGATCGAGTGCGTACTTTTTTAGTTGCTTCATGGCCGAAGCAGCTTCTCCTACACCTGGAAGAATGACTTTATCGGCCCCTTTAATTTTTTCCAAATCATGAGTCAGTTCGGCCTCAATACCTATCCGTTCAAGGGCAAATTTTACCGATTTAACATTGCCTGCTCCGTAATCTATAATGACTAAATTCATTGTTTATTTCTGTTAAATGATCCCTTTAGTTGATGGAAGAATTGTACTATTCATATCTCTCTTTACAGCCATTTTTATCGCTTTGGCAAAAGCTTTAAAAATGCCTTCAATTTTGTGATGTTCATTGCTTCCTTCGGCTTTAATATTTAAATTACATTTAGCCGAATCTGTAAAGGATTTAAAAAAGTGAAAAAACATTTCAGTGGGCATGTCGCCAATTTTTTCTCGTTTAAAATCCGCTTCCCAAACCAGCCAATTCCGACCGCCAAAATCAATGGCAAGCTGAGCTAAACTATCATCCATGGGCAGC
>JBFFMB010000523.1:0-1397 GCA_041554455.1 Bacteroidales bacterium | reverse complement strand
TTGGTGGTTCCATTGACGCACGTTTCATGCCAGCTATTATGAAAGGTTTAATGGAAAAAATGGAAGAAGGCCCATTAACAGGTTCTTATGCCCGTGATATTGTTGTTAGTATTTACGACGGTAAAATGCACCCTGTAGATTCAAATGAGATTTCATTTAAATTGGCTGCTCGTCATGCTTTCCGCGAAGCATTTAAAAATGCCGGCCCCAAAATTATGGAGCCTATTTATAATGTAGAAGTATTGGTTCCTGAAGATAGAATGGGTGATGTAATGACCGACTTACAAGGACGTCGTGCAATCATTATGGGAATGGATGCTGAAGGTACGTATCAAAAAATTAAAGCCAGAGTTCCATTAGCAGAAATGAATCGTTATTCGACTTCTTTAAGTTCGATTACTTCAGGTCGTGCAATGTATAGTATGAAGTATGCTGAATATGCACAAGTACCAGGAGACATTCAAGATAAACTCTTGAAAGAATACGAAGAAAGCTTAGACGAAGAATAGATCTTTATCGACTCAGATATTAAAAAAACCCGGCCGTTGGTCGGGTTTTTTTGATTTGTCTGTTTTCAGAATAGCATCCCTCAGACTTAATTTTCCCAGATCGTTCGTATTAAAGTGGCCTCAGAAAAATTTTCACCATTGATTTCAATAGTACCCTGAATACCCCCAAGTTGACCTAATATATTGCAATCTTTATCTATCACAATTGCCATCATATCGGCTCCACAAAGTCCAGGATCA
Source organism: Bacteroidales bacterium (assembly GCA_041554455.1). GTDB lineage: Bacteria > Bacteroidota > Bacteroidia > Bacteroidales. The sequence goes on along the minus strand of JBFFMB010000523.1, from coordinate 648 downwards.
AAAACATACACAATTTCACTTTGAAAAACATATTGTTTCACCGTTGCACCTGTTTCACATACATAACTTCCATTTGCAAACTCATCAATTTTTTGTTGTAAACAATATGATTTATCATCCTTTTCACACGATATACCGATGAATGTCAATGTAACTAATAATAAATATATCTTTTTCATCATTGTCTTTCTAATTAAGACGCAATTAAGCCATCAATGGTTGCGTTCTTAACAATTTAAAAAGAAAATGGAAGCCATCTTAGACGGATGGCCTCCAAAATACCCCTTAAAAATATTTTACCAGAATAAATCCAAAATCTGAGCGTGATCTTCATTGGTGAGTTGATGATTTGCTCCACCTACCTTATTTTCATTCATCGCTTTTAAAACATCGGCTTTATTTTCATTGCCTTTAGCAATTTCGCTAAAGCGAATAGGACACTCAATAGATTGGAAATAGTTTTCAAAAGCAGCTATGGTTTCATCAACTCCATCCACCTCAAAAACATGTTTACCTAAAAATGCAATCCGTTCAGGGATGATATCCTTGTGAAACTTCATCCACGCAGGAAATACAATGCTTAAACTTGCACCATGAGGGGTATCATAAAGCAAGGATAAAATATGCCCTATACTGTGTACTCCCCAG
>JBFFMB010000522.1:0-1406 GCA_041554455.1 Bacteroidales bacterium | reverse complement strand
CGTCCTTTTTCGGAATCAGTAAAATACCCTAGTTTCTGAGATAAATAGCGAAGAGCCATGATGATTAATCCGGGAACATTGCCACGTGGGCAGCGAGTTTTGCATGACATACATTGTCCGCAATACCAAATGGTTTCGCTTCTGAGCAATGCTTCTAATCTTTCTTCATCTCGACTTTGAACTGCATCAACGAGAGTTCGGGGATCATAATTATAAAATTCAGCGGCTGGACAAATAGCAGTGCAAATACCACAATTCATACAGGATCTCAAACCTTCAACAAAACGAATATCTTTTTGTAATTGTTTCAATAATGTTGGCATAATTTTATGAAAACTCTTTAAAATGGACTGCCAAATTAGAGTTAAAACTGTTGCTAGTCAACCAATGAAATACCCATTATTTGACTGGTATAAATACTTAGTGAAGGCTGATTATAATTCGACCAATCCCCATTTGATGGCATATACAACAAGACTGGCAGTATTGTGGCAATGGGTTTTATCTAGGATATTTGCCCGATGTTTGTCAATGGTTCTTTTGCTTAAGAAGAGTTTGTCAGCGATTTCCTGATTAGAAAATCCTTTACAAATGAGTGTTAAAATTTCAGTTTCACGTTCCGATAAAGCTTCTTCGGCTTTGGATAAGCCAGTGCCTTTTTTAATCAAATGATACAAAATTTCTTGCGAAAAATAATTTCCACCTTTTGCAACGATACTGATAGCTTCCCTAACTTCATCAATGGTTGAATCTTTGATTAGAAAACCCTTCACGCCGGCATTGATCATTTTAAAATAATACTCTTCATCACTAAACATGGATAGGGCAATAATTTTTAAATCTGGTTTTTGTTCTACGGATTTTATCGTTGCTTCAATGCCATCCATTTCAGGCATACTGATATCCATTAACACTATATCCACTTCAATGGAGTTCAACATATCAATAAAAGCCTTTCCGTTAGAGGCTTCGTAAATAGATTCAATTTCTTCTAGATCACTTAATAAAGTAATTAATCCGCTACGGAATAAAGCGTGATCATCGACTACGATAATGTTAATTTTTTGCATCCAATGGTAAATTAATTCTTACTTCAACTCCCGAATTCGGTTGGCTCTCAAATTTAAGATCACCATTGATGGATCGAACTCTTGAAACAATATTGGCATACCCACGACCTTCGGTTTTTGTCACGACTTCGTCTAGCTTGAAACCTTTGCCATCATCCTTATATAGAAATGTCAATTCTTGGTTTTTTAGGAATAATTCAATTTGAATATGTTGGGCAGAGGCATGTTTTATCGTATTGTTTATGAGCTCACATACAATTCTGTATAAAATAACTTCGATTTTATAGTCCAATCTTTGTTCATTCAAATTAGAATTAATTTTGATTATGATGTTTT
>JBFFMB010000521.1:0-1413 GCA_041554455.1 Bacteroidales bacterium | reverse complement strand
TATTAATATGGGACTTTTACAAAAAAAACTATCGCAATTCAATAGGCTGGAAGAAATTGTTCAGAATGGACTTTATCCATATTATAAAGTAATTGAATCAGGACAAGATGCTGAAGTGATCATAAACGGCAAAAAAACCTTTATGTTTGGCTCCAATAGTTATCTGGGCTTAACCAATCATCCGAAATTAATTGAAGCTTCTATTAAAGCTTTAAAGGATTATGGAACGGGTGCTTCTGGTTCTCGATTATTGAATGGCAATCTGGATCTGTATGAACTTCTGGACCAAAAACTAGCTGACTTTGTAAATAAAGAATCTGCGATTGTATTTAATACCGGTTTTAGTGTTAATGCAGGGGTAATCCCGGCAATTCTTAGTCGAAATGATTTCTTAATCATGGATGAGGAAAATCATGCATCTATATTTGAAGGTAGCCGTCTCACATTTGCAAAAGTATTCAAGTATAAGCATAATGATATGGAGTCTTTGGAGAAAGTCCTTCAAAAAACAATTCCAAATCAAGTGAAATTAATTGCTATTGACGGTGTTTTTAGTATGGAAGGGGATATTTGTAAATTGGATAAAATTGCAGAACTTGCTGAAAAATACGATGCTTCAATTCTGGTTGATGATGCTCATGGCATTGGTGTGATGGGTGAAGGTGGAAGAGGAACCACAAATCACTTTGGCATGGATGATAAAGTGGATTTGATTATGGGAACCTTTAGCAAATCTTTTGCATCTTTGGGTGGATTTATTGCTGGTGATAAAACAATCATCGATTTTATAAAACATCAGGCTAGATCATTAATATTTAGTGCCGGAATTACACCAGCCTCAGCAGCTACCGTGATTGCTGCCATAGATGTAATGAAAGAGGAACCTGAACGCATCGAACAATTATGGGAAAATACCATCTATGCTCGTAATTTACTTTTGGCCGAAGGATTTGAAATTGGTCAAACTTCAACGCCTATTATTCCCATTAAAGTAGGTACTGATACAGCCGCATATCAATACTTTGCTTTGATGTTAGAAAAAGGAATTTATGTGAATGTTGTCGTTACCCCTGCTGTGAAACCAAATGAAGCTATTCTTCGCTACTCATTGATGGCTACTCATACAAAAGAGATGATCCACTATTCTGTTGATTCATTGATTCGTTGTAGAGAATTACTTAAACGTTTATAAAATCTTAAATTATGGCTGAGTTATATTTAAAAGAAGTTAAAACTAAAGCTGAGTTAAAGGAGTTTATAAAATTTCCTGATAAATTATATAAGAAAAATCCATACCGGGTTCCTCCACTTCATATGTTTGAAGAGGCTATCCTAAACCCTGAAAAAAATCCTGCTTTTGATACTTGTGATGCAATCTATTATCTTGCTTATAGAGGGAAAGAGATTGTCGGT
>JBFFMB010000520.1:0-1423 GCA_041554455.1 Bacteroidales bacterium | reverse complement strand
TTACAAATGAAAAAATAGTTTGTCTTTCTTGTTTGTATAAGTTACCCAAAACAAATTTTCATCTTGAAAAAAATAATCCCATCGAAAAAATCTTTTGGGGACGTTTTCCGCTTCAAAAGGCAAGTTCATATTTATACTTTAGCAAAGGTAGTCGAGTTCAAAATTTGATGCATGAATTTAAGTATCGATCCAAAAAGGAAATTGGTTTTTATTTAGGAGAAATGATCGCTCATGAGCTTTCTAAAGAGAATTGGTTTAAGGATATTGATATGATTATCCCTGTTCCGCTTCATTTAAAAAAACAATTACTTAGAGGGTATAATCAAAGCGAAGTGATAGCAAATGCATTAGAAAAACAACTGTCAATTCCGGTTGAAATCAATATTATCAAACGAATTGTAGCTTCTGAAACCCAAACCAAAAAATCACGTTTTCGTCGATGGGAAAATGTACGAGAAATTTTTAGCATAGAAAATGAAGAACGAATCATAGGAAAACACCTTTTAATTGTTGATGACGTGATTACAACAGGAGCTACTCTTGAAGCTTGTGCACAAAAACTATTAACTATCCAGGGCGTTAAAATTAGTTTGATTTCATTAGCGTATGCTGCTAATTAAATTTGTGAGCTAAAACAGTGCTTTCTTTAAAATGATTTGAGCCTCCATCCAAATTTAAAACATCTACTTTAATAATATAAATACCAGCAGGTAATAATTCATTTTCTTCATCCAAACCATTCCAATAATAAAGAGCATTCATTCCTGCTAATTCGTTTTTCACAAGATGTCGAACTTGCTGTCCTTCGCTGTTGAAAACAAAAATAGTAACACTATTTCCACTTTCCTTAAAATGTAAAGAAATGCTAAGCAAGTCATCCACCCCATCTTGATCTGGTGAGAAAACATCAGGAGTGATTTGTATGTTTTCTATTGATATTTGAGGATCAGTAAATTGAGAATTTTGGTAAGCTGGAGTACCAAAACCCACATCTTTTGTGGCCGATTGCCAGTTATTTTTACTTAATCCTGATGCATCAAAATGAATTTTTTCGAGAGCCACCCCATCTGTAAAATTTAGACTTGGGTGATGCATTGTTTCCTGATAATTGACTTCATCAATGAGGAGCCCAGAATCTGACGCTAAAAATAAAAATCCTTCTTGATTTATTAAGCCAGGGAGATTTGGCACTTTTATGAAATGGTTTTCGGCTTCCGTCAAATAACATTTTTTAACCTCTTCGGGTAAGGACGAAATGACCCAATACTCATAGGGCTGAATTAAAATTGAGCTATCTGAAATTCTACACAATACAGTATCGGGAGGATTGGGGAAATTATATTTAATTCGACCAAAATGGATGTGTTTGAAATTTAGAATTTTAATACTTCTGTTATATATTTCGATGAATTCTTCGCAGCCT
>JBFFMB010000519.1:0-1445 GCA_041554455.1 Bacteroidales bacterium | reverse complement strand
GTATTGGTGACTTTCACTCCCACAGTAAAGGATATGGCGATGGCTTTTGCCATGCCTGGTGGACTTCTACTTATGGCGTGGATGGTTATGTTTACAATCAGGCTCTTTCAATTGGGGAGTCTGAAAAACAAATAATTCACACCAAAAACAAATAGCTATGAAAAAAGTAATTATAATTATTTCATTGTTAATACTGCCAAATTTAATTTTCTCACAAAATAAAGATGGAGGGTGCAAGGTGTTGGTAAAAGAATTACAGGGTGAATATACGGGTGATTGTAAGAAAGGACTGGCAAATGGACAAGGTACTGCTAAAGGTATAAATACCTATCAAGGCGAATTCAGAAAGGGATATCCTCATGGAGAAGGAAAATACATATGGGACAAAGACAATTATTATGAGGGGAGTTTTAAAAAGGGGCTAAGAAGTGGCTTTGGAAAACAATTTTCAATCATTCATGGAAAAGATAGTATTACTGAAGGTTATTGGGATAAGAATACTTATATAGGCAAGAACAAGAACGTCAGAGCTTATAATACGATCAGCAAAATGGCCATTGAACGTGTTTCCTATATCAACAAAGGATCAGAAGATGGAACGAATCAAGTCATGATACAATTTTCCAGAGCTGGAGTCAGAAGCACACGTTTGCTTTCAGACCTTACAATTAACGGATCGAGTGGCACTTATATCAATGAGCAATCACGGTTTTATTTCAAGAAAACCAAGATTCCTTTTAACTGTGAAATAAAATTCAGTGCGCTAAATAAGATGGGAGCACAAAATGTATATTATGAACTGAAGTTTGAATTACTCAGAGAGGGAAATTGGGAAGTCACCATCAACTATTAGAAATAACATTTAGCTAAATTTATTATTTCTGAACAAAATATATTGTCCAAAGTAGGTTTCTCCAGATGATATCGCGTAAGGGAAAACCTGCTTCTTTTAGATATAAAAGCTGGGTTTCGAAATCTACATGATAATCATGCGAATTTTGGTGTTCCATCCACTCATTCCATTCATCATTATTGGCTCCTAATTTAGCTGAGGCTTTCTCCCAACGCGAGATGTGCTTTTTATAGATCTCATCTGTAGCACCACGTGTTTGATCTGCATAGATAAAGACACCATCCTTTTTAAGCCAATTATATACTTTAGCAAAAAGTTTTTTCTTTTCTTCATCGATCAGATGATGAATGGCTATGCTGGAATAAACCAAATCGTAAGATCCGACTTCACAATTTAAATCTTTAAAATCAGCTTGAATAAATCTGATATTTTTAGCTTCATTCAAATTTAATTTACATTGTTCAAGAATATCACCCGACAAGTCAACCAAATGTATTTCGGCTTTTGGATATTTTGTTAAAATTAGTTGCGAAAGCAAACCCGAACCACATCCCAACTCTCGTATTTTTTTCGGTTTTAGATCATCGTGAAT
>JBFFMB010000518.1:0-1450 GCA_041554455.1 Bacteroidales bacterium | reverse complement strand
TGAGGATAAGAAAAACATATAAAATCCCGAGTGATTTTCCAATGATATATTCTGCATTGGTCATCGATCGTGCATAAATGACTTCCACGGTATCGTTTTTGCGATCCTGTTTCAGGAATTCAGATGCCAGAAAGACAGCTACAATGGCTTGTCCTAAATTTAAAATCAAAAGATTGACATAGGGGATATTTCCTGGAAGAGCTCTATATAGCCATGGAGCACCACTTGATTCGCTAAATACGGCGATATTAAATATGCCCAAACTGACAATAGAGAGACCTGCAAAAATCCTAAAAAACCAGGATCGGAAAAGGGTCTTCATTTCAAAATGAGCAATTGTTCTAATTTTTTTTGTTGCTAGCATTTAGTTTTATCTTTAAATAAGAGCTTTAATTTATTAATGTTTAGTTAGATACTCCATATAGTAAACATAAGCATGCTCTAAATTGGGATCAATCTCGATGGCATTTTTAGCTTCAATATGATCGCCAACTAATTGAACTTCCCAGCCTTCTTCGGTAGGGATGGTTGAGATTACTGCATATTTATCTTTAAGGATATCATATTCATAACCAGAAGTGGTTACTTGCCAAACATGGCCTTTGGCCATACTGACGAGTTCTTCCGGAGAACCTTTGAATTCGACATAACCGTTATTTAATAAAGCCAAATCATTACACACACTTGAAATATCTCCAACAATGTGAGTGGATAATACGATGATGACATCTTTTTGGCTGAGTTCTGAAAGGATGTTACGGAAGCGAATTCGTTCTTCTGGGTCGAGACCGGTAGTTGGTTCATCCACCACGATAATTTTGGGTTCTCCAATTAATGCTTGAGCAATTCCCAGACGTCTTTTCATCCCACCCGAAAGTTTGTTTGCATCTCTTTCCCGAAAATCAAATAAACCAACTTTTTCAAGCCATTCATCAACTTTTTCTGCACGTTCTCTTTTTTTATTCAAACCGGAAAGCCCTGCAGCATAATCCAAAAACTCCCACGTTTTTAGCTTGCTAAAAAAACGAAAATCTTGTGGGAGATAACCCAACATTTGGCGAATTTCCTTACGGTTTTTGATAAGATCGTAATTATCTACTTTTACGATACCAGTACTCGGTTTGAGGATGGTAACTAATATCCTCATCAGACTTGATTTTCCTGCTCCATTGGGACCTAAAAGGCCAAACATGCCACTCCCGATTTCTAAGTTTATATCTGATAGGGCTTTTTTCCCATTTTTATAAATCTGACTTAAATTATCAATTTCTATTTTCATTCAATCGTTATAAAATTTGATTCCCTTATTGAGTGTATTAGAATTGATCTGTTAATTCTAAATAAAACCCTTTAATAATTGTTTAGACGACAAAGTTTATCCATCGTTACAGATAAAAGTCAGTATGGTTTAAATTACTTTCTTTACTTATTTTTATATAAAAGTTTAATA
>JBFFMB010000517.1:0-1467 GCA_041554455.1 Bacteroidales bacterium | reverse complement strand
GATCAATACGTTCGGACATTGGTAAAAAAAGGTGCAACAATAGGCGCTAATGCAACCATTGTTTGTGGTCACGACATCGGAGAATATTCATTTATTGGAGCAGGAGCTGTTGTAACCAAAGAAGTCTTGCCATTTGCATTAGTGGTTGGCAATCCGGCTGTTCAAAAAGGATGGATTAGTGAGTACGGTCATCGCTTGGAATTTAATAAGGATGGAATTGCTGTTTGCCCTGAGAGCAAAGACAAATACAAATTAGAAAATAATAGAGTCTCAAAATTATAAACATGAAGATATTAGTAACAGGAGGTGTTGGATATATTGGTTCTCATACCTGTGTTGAACTTCAAAAAAATGGGCATGAGGTTATCATCGTAGATAATCTTTCCAACTCTAACATCGAGGTTTTGGATGCCATAGCTAAAATAACAGGTATAAAACCCGAATTTGAAAATTTTGATTTGGCTGATAAAACCAAAACCGAGGATTTCTTTAATCGTCATTCCGACATACAAGGAGTTATCCATTTTGCAGCTTCTAAAGCAGTCGGTGAATCGGTAGATCAACCGCTGATGTATTACCGAAACAATCTTTTTTCATTGGTGAATATTCTTCAATCAATGAAGGATAATGCCATTGAGAATTTGGTGTTTTCTTCCAGTTGTACGGTTTATGGTCAACCTGAAGAGCTTCCGGTAAACGAGAATGCTCCTGTTCAAAAAGCTGAATCTCCTTACGGGAATACCAAGCAAATATCTGAAGAAATTATTTTTGACACGGTAAAATCATCCAACATTAAAGGGATCGCCTTGCGTTATTTTAATCCCATTGGCGCGCATGAAAGTGCAATAATTGGGGAGTTACCCTTAGGTGTTCCAAATTGTTTAATGCCTTACATTACTCAAACAGCTATTGGGATTCGTGAACAATTAAGCGTATTTGGAAGTGATTATAACACCCCAGATGGCACGGCTATTCGCGATTATATTCATGTGGCAGACTTAGCAAAAGCACATGTCATCGCCGTTGAGCGAATGGTAAATAAAAAAATGAAAAAAAATTTCGAATTCTTTAATTTGGGAACTGGGAATGGGTACTCGGTTTTAGAGGTCATTAATTCTTTCGAAAAAGTTTCGGGTGAAAAATTAAATTATAAAATTGTGGGCCGCAGAGCTGGCGACATCGAACAAGTTTGGGCCGACACTAATTTTGCGAATGATGAATTGGGTTGGAAAGCTCAAAAAAATCTGGACGAGATGACGCTGTCAGCTTGGAAATGGGAACAAAAATTAGCAAATAAAAATTAAAAAACGAATAATGAAAACAATTCTTATCACCGGTGGAGCCGGATTTATTGGATCACATGTAGTGCGTTTATTCGTAAACAAATATCCTGATTACAAAATCGTAAACCTCGACAAATTAACCTATGCAGGAAATCTTGCGAATTTAAAGGATATTGAACATGCT
>JBFFMB010000516.1:0-1493 GCA_041554455.1 Bacteroidales bacterium | reverse complement strand
TGGGAATATCGATTCAACCGTATGTTTGCAAAGCCCTAAATTAGCTTTATTCATTCCCCAGATGAAAGATAACATTGCAAAGGTTTTGCAAATCGATAGTCATGACGTTTCAATAAAAGCAACAACCACGGAGAAACTGGGATTTGTGGGTGAAGGACTTGGCGTTTCGGCTTATGCAGTAGTATTGATAGAGAGCTAGTCTTTTTCAAAAAAGCTATCCTCAAAATTTACTAAATACAACTGATCACTTGCACGTGTTACAGCCGTGTACATCCATCGCATAAATTCACGACTCAACATATTTTCATTAAAATAAGCTTGGTCAATAAACACTTGATCCCATTGCCCACCTTGCGTTTTATGGCAGGTTAGAGCATAGGAAAACTTAACTTGCAAGGCATTGAAATAGGGATTTTCTTTGAGTTTATCTAAACGTTTTCGGCGAGATGGGATGTCCTCAAAATCTTTCATCACCTCTTCAAACAAACGATTATTTTCAGGCTTTGACAAAGCAGGACTTTCAGCCATTAGTGTATCTAAAATGATCTTTACTTCCATATCTGGTTCATTGGGATAATCCAAAAGCCGAATTGTGACATCAGCAAATTGAAATCCATACATTTCTTCAATGGTTGAAATGCGCAATATTTCAATGATATCACCATTGGCAATAAATCCTGCTGCTGATTTTTCAGGAAGCCAGAAATAATTATTTTTAACCACCATCAATAAATCACTGGATGAAATTTCTTCTTCCCGATATAATATTCGATAGCGGATTTGTTGATTGTAAATATTGGCTCGTTTATTTGAACGTGTAATAACTACAGTGTTTTCAGGTCCAAAATTTGAATAAGCTGTATTTAAGGCATCTTCGAGTTCTTGTCCATTAATACGTTTGATGTCCTTAAAGTTTTTTAAAGAGAAAAAAGGAGGTTGATAGTTTTCATCGCTAAGCAGATCTCTTATTTTAGTGGCATTGGCTAAAATCCCAGACTCTAAGGACTGCCTCACAACTTCTTTTAATTCAAATGGGTAAAGGCTTGTTCCAAAATTTGATTTTACGTAATTTTCGTCTAAAGCAGGGCTGATATCCAAGCCTACTGGAGGTAATTGTGCAGTATCTCCGATCAGTATAAGTTTGCAATTCCCATCCTCTGAGTACACAAAATTGAATAAATCTTCTAATAGACTGCGAGCTGTGGCAACGTACTGTTGCATGCTCAATCCATCAGGTATCATTGAGGCTTCATCCACAATGAAAATGGTGTCTTTATGCTTGTTTTTTTTAAGCACCATTTTAAATTTTCCGCTTTGGTCCGTTGTAATGAAATAAATATAGCGATGGATAGTATGAGCTTGTTTTCCTGAGTAGGAAGCCAAAACTTTAGCAGCTCTACCGGTTGGAGCTAATAATACACTCTTTTTTTTAACAATGGGTAAGGCACTAACTAATGCGCTTACTAAAGTGGTTTTCCCTGTTCCTGCATAGC
>JBFFMB010000515.1:0-1510 GCA_041554455.1 Bacteroidales bacterium | reverse complement strand
TAGCGATTGCTGGTGAATTTTTTGTGCGACAATTTCTTTCCCTGTGCCATTTTCCCCATAAATCAGAATGTTTGCATCTGTTTTAGCTACCTTATCAATTTGTTTCTTTAATTCCTGAATAGCAGCCGATTTTCCAATAATTTCTACACTACTTGATGCACCTTTATTCTCAATAAAGTATTGTCTGTTTTTGAGTTGTTTAATTTTTTGTTGAGATAATGATAAATTGGTTGAGGTTATAAGAGTCGGAAGTAGTTTATCATTTTCCCATGGTTTTACAACAAAATCCAAGGCTCCGGCCTTAATAGCTCTCACTGCTTTTTGAATCTCCCCAAAAGCAGTAATCATGATGACATTGATTGATGGGTCTGTTTCCTTAATTTTTCGAAGCCAGAAAATACCGTCATCTCCACTGGTATCCCCTTTTTTGAAATTCATATCAAGCAATACCGTATGGAAAGAAATCTTGGAAATCATCTCAGGAATTTCGTTTGGATCTGAAATTGAAACAACCTCCTCAAAGTGAGATTCTAAAAACATTCGTAAACTTAGTCGGATGAATTTATCATCATCAACTATCAGTATTTTCCCATTATTCATCATTAGTTATGAATCTTCATAAATTAGGCCATCTAACTGAGCTTTCTGCAAATCAACAGAATAAATGTTTCAAATGCAAATATATTGAAGGAAAAACGTCCATTTTTGGACGAATTATAGTCCATTTGTGGGCAATGCAATATTCTAAATTGAATATTAATGAGTGTAAGTAGTCCTTTTTCAGTAAAATATGTAAATTGGCATTGGGTTTGCCTAATCTGTTGCAAATCTAAAAAATGGATCTATGTTAAAAAATTATTTCATCATTGCTTTTAGGAATTTTAAGAAATACAAAATATTTAGTATTCTTAACATTTTCGGTTTAGCCTTAGGGATTAGTTGTATTGTATTTATTTACAGCTTTATTAGCTACGAATTAAGTTTTGAAAAGTGCTACCCCAAAGCAGACCGTTTGTATCGTGTTACCCATACATCTATAGAACCATCAACCACACGGTTTTGGGCTCCAACGGCTCCTCGGGTTGGACCTTCGTTAAAAGAATATATGCCTGAAGTTGAGTCGTATGGACGTGTTTATCAGATCAATGCATTAACATTTACGATTATTAAAGATACGTCAAAAACTAAAAAATTTACTGAGTTGAATGGGTTTTATGGAGATCCTTCTATACTTGAAATGTTTGACTTTGAATTTATAGCTGGTGATTCTAATAATGCTCTTGCTGAATTGAAAAGTATTGTCATATCTGAGTCAATGGCTGAAAAGTTTTATCCTAATGAATTAGCTCTTGGTAAAACAATTTATATTGATAATTATCGAGAGGATTTTAAAATCTCTGGGGTTTTTAAAGATAATAATGAGAATACGCATATAAAAATGAATTTTTTAATTCCGATGGAATTATTGCGTAAATATATAGTTGATGGTGGGAATGAAGATTTGTATAAT
>JBFFMB010000514.1:0-1568 GCA_041554455.1 Bacteroidales bacterium | reverse complement strand
TTACAGAAACATCATCTGTATCAATTCCCAAAACAGAGGCTAGTTTTTCTTTCATTAAAGGAATAAAGGAAGCAAGCTTAGGACTTTGCAAACATACCGTTGAGTCAATATTCCCAATTGTATAGTGCTTTTCTTTGAGCAATTTATCCACCCGTTTTAACAAAATTGAAGAGTCAATATTTTTAAATTCTGCTGATTGATCAGAAAAATGGTGACCAATATCACCAAGGTTAGCAGCTCCCAATAAAGCATCGCAAATTGCATGAATCAGCACATCGGCATCGGAATGACCAACAGCTCCTTTATCGGAAGGAATTTGAATACCACCAATGATTAAATGATGGCCATCATCCAAACGATGAACATCATATCCAAATCCTATCCGAGTTTTCATTTTATACGAATTTTTTAACGGAATGCATCAAAATCAAGCAACAGTGAAAAACGCAAAGTGCTTTCCAATGGGTGTTGTTGTTGAGTTGGAATTAAATAAGAAAAATCCAGTCCAAAAACATTGTACTTTAAACCTGCTCCTAAAGTGAAAAATTTACGATTTCCTTTTAGTTCATTTTCATAAAAATAACCTGCTCTTAATGCAAATTGATTATCGTACCAATACTCAACCCCAAAACTTAACTGAAGCTCTTTGATCTCTTCGCTAAACCCACCTGGTGCATCACCAAATGATTTAAAGATCCCACTTATTACAGAAATATTATCAGGAATAGCATCACCATCAGGAGTAGGAACCAACAATTTATTGACATCCAACATGAAGGTAATGGAATTAAAGCGATCCAATTCAAGTTTCAAGGATGGTCCTAATCTGAGGTTGGTAGGAATAAATTCTTTTCGATCGCTCGTGTATGAAATTTTTGAACCAATATTTGAAATATTCACACCAAAAGCAAATACAGCTTCTGTTCTAGAAATCCTGATTTCTTTACGCCAATAAATTGAAATATCAGCAGCAATTGAAACACCCGCTTTTGTTTCCAAACCACTGCCTGTAAATTGTCCTTGAGTTAAATCTGAATAAATAAAACGACCAGCGATAGAGGCCGAAAAATTTTCAGATAATTTACGAGCATAAGCAACATCAAAACTAAACTCATTAGGTCGGAATGTTCCAGCATCATAGCCATCTATATCAGTAAAATTCACATCTCCTAATGAGAAATAAAGCAATGAAGCGGCAAAGGTCTGCCTGTCGTCAATGCGTTTATAAAAATTCAAACTATATAAATTCAAATCAGGGACTAGATTTTTTAACCAAGGGCTGTAAGAAACACCAATTCCCATATCATTTTCGATAAAGGCATATTTTGCAGGATTCCAATGCATTGAATAAATATCAGGAGAGGATGAAACACCAGCATCACCCATCGCACCCGCACGGGCATCAGGAGCAATCATTAAGAACGGAACCCCTGTTGAAACAATATTTATTTGTCCAAGAGTGTTTACATCATCTTGAGCAACAGAAAAATTCATAAAAGAAATAGCCATAATGGCTAGTATAAAAAGTCTTTTAAACATAGTATTGAGTTTTTTATCAAGTACAAATT
>JBFFMB010000513.1:0-1583 GCA_041554455.1 Bacteroidales bacterium | reverse complement strand
GTAACCAATGCTTGTCGATGTGAAAGATCCACTAGGTTAGGCATGCGGATCATTTCAGGCATTTTTGCAATTATGGTTAAATAAATTTTTCGATTGCGCTTTACTTTTGAGTAAGAAAGCGGGTTTTGCATAACAACTATCCCGGGTCTTTTTTTTGAGTCGTATATCGAATCGGTTATAATATAGTTGAAATTATGCTCATTTGGCATCTCATTTATATCACTCATCGTGAGATTTGAATAGTCAGGGACAGAGATTGCCTCTCCATGATGAGTATACGAATTGAGGGCAAAAATCACTAGCCATAATAACAAAATGGATGCGATGATCGCTATTAAAACGTGTAGATAAAATTTCTTTTGCGATAGGAAATTAAAGAATTTCATTTTTCGTATATTTAATGCCAGATTGTGTTTATGCAGGATAAAATACAGCTTCAGTTTTAAAATTAAAAATTGAGCTAAGTATTAGTCGTTTGCTGACAAAGATAAAATAAAACGCATTACCATTTTACTAGTATTGCTGCTAATTTTATCAATCTGAAAATATACTTAAGAAATTAAACCGTTTACTATTTAAAAGCCGATGAAAAAAAATGTTGCAATTATTGCCGGAGGAGATTCTGGGGAATATGAAATTTCGATTAATAGTGCTAAAATAGTAAAACAGCATTTGAATGATGAGAAATATAATTCCTACGTGATAGTTATCAAGGGGGGTGATTGGTATTATGTAGCTAAGGATGGTAAGAAAGCAGTTATTAATAGAAACGATTTTAGTTTAAAGGTCAATGGGAAAACCATTCTGTTTGATGTTGTCTTTATTGCCATTCATGGAACACCCGGAGAAAATGGGATCATCCAAGGATATTTTGATTTGTTGAATATCCCTTATACTTCTTGCGATGTGATGACTTCAGCATTGACATTTAATAAAAGCTATTGTAATAGAGTGGTTGCCTCTTTTGGAATTCAATTGGCAACTTCCATTCATTTATTTAAGCATGATGTGTATTCTTCTGAGGATTTATTAAAAAGATTAAAACTTCCATTATTTGTGAAACCCAATGCTGGGGGCTCAAGTGTTGGCATGAGTAAGGTTAATAAGAGTGATGAGTTAGAAAATGCCATTAAAATTGCTTTTGATGAGGATGATGAGATCTTGATTGAAGAATATATTCCTGGGCGTGAGATCACCTGTGGAGTATTTAATTTTAAAGGAAAGATGATCGCTTTTCCAATTACGGAGGTTATCACTAAAAAAGACTTTTTTGATTATGAAGCCAAATATACCTCTGGTGTGGCCGACGAAATTACTCCTGCGAATATTCCCGAGGAAATTGAGATCGATTGCAAAGCAATATCAGTTAATCTTTACCATCGTTTAAATTGCAAAGGAGTCGTGCGTTTCGATTATATTTTTAATCAGAATGGTATTTGGTTTTTAGAAGTGAATACCGTTCCGGGTCTTTCTGAAGCAAGCATTGTTCCTCAACAGGCCCATCAATTTGGCTTATCCCTTACTGAATTATTTGGGATGATGATAGAGAATGTAATTGATTAAGACTGTCAGACTGCGTTTAT
>JBFFMB010000512.1:0-1606 GCA_041554455.1 Bacteroidales bacterium | reverse complement strand
GGCTCAGAAAGTTAACTATATCAATCCCTTTGCATATTTCATGAAAGCCATTCGAATGATCTTATTGAAAGGATCATCATTTAAAGATTTACTGTTCGAATTTTCGGCACTTTCCATCTATGCTATAAGTATTCTTTCAATCGCTTCTTTGAATTATCGGAAAACCAATTAATTAAAATTATGCAGGATATGTAAATAATTAACATTATTTGTTTGGAGTATTAAAAATAATGTATCTTTGCAGCCTTAACAAAAACAAAAATTATATTACAATGAAAGAAGGTAAAGTAAAATTCTTTAACGAATCAAAAGGTTTTGGTTTTATTAAAGATGATGAGACTGGCGAAGAGTATTTTGTACACATTACAGGTCTTATCGATCAAATTAAAGAAGATGATGAAGTAGTTTACGAACTGAAAGAAGGACGTAAAGGTTTGAATGCAGTAAACGTAAAACTCGTTTAAATAAATTGCAATCTAAAGATCTTGATCACAAACCCTCTGGCTTAGCTAGAGGGTTTTTTTTTGCATATCCTTGTCTTGTCCTATTAAGTCTATGAATATCCACAAAACAAATTGTTCAAGTAAACACTTTTCCCATTAAATTTGCATCTCTATAAAAGAAAGCATGAATTATTTATCCGCAGAAAACATTTCAAAATATTTTGGTGATCGAACCCTTTTTGAGAACCTAAGCTTTGGTATTGAAAAAGGCGAAAAAATTGCTTTGATCGCCCAGAATGGAGCGGGTAAAACAACCATACTCCGCATCTTATCGGGTAAGGAAACCACTGATAGTGGGAAGGTTCTAAAACGCGACGGTATAAAGATTGGCTATTTAGAACAAGAACCGAATTTAGATAATAATAGTACGATTAATGATTTGATCAATGGCTCACACTCAGAAGTACTAGCCATTATCCGTACTTACGAAAAAGCGTTGGATAAACAGACAAAAAACTTTACTGAAGTAAGCCAAAAGGAATTTGAATCTGCTTCCGTAAAAATGGATGAATTCAAAGCCTGGGATTATGAGTTGCGCATGAAACAAATGCTCAGCCGTTTTAATATCACACAACTCAATCAACGTATTGGAACCCTTTCGGGGGGGGAGAAGAAACGTTTAGCTCTCGCCTTAGTATTATTGGACGAACCTGATTTATTGATCTTGGATGAGCCTACCAATCATTTAGATATTGAAATGATTGAATGGTTAGAGAAATTTCTTCAATTTGCCAATATTACCTTGCTAATGGTCACCCACGATCGCTATTTCCTGGATAGAGTTTGCAATCATATTTTTGAGTTATCCAACGAAAAATTGTATCACCATAAAGGGAATTATTCGTTTTATCTGCAAAAGAGCTTTGAACGCGAAGAAGTTGAAAAAACAGAAATCGATCGGGCAAAAAAATTAATGCGTAAAGAACTCGATTGGATGCGTCGTATGCCTAGAGCACGTACTACCAAATCAAAGGCACGCATCGACTCCTTCTATAAAACCAAAGATAAAGCCCAAAGTGGGATCGTTAAGAAGGAATTGAAATTGGAAGTCAAAACGGCTCGAATTGGCGGAAAAATTTTGGAAGTCGAAAAGATCAGCAAAT
>JBFFMB010000511.1:0-1615 GCA_041554455.1 Bacteroidales bacterium | reverse complement strand
TTTGTCCATGCAACTGGATTAATCGATCGCATAAACGAAGCCGACAAAGTAACTTTTGAGATCACAGAAGATAATCGAGGTAAAAAAGCTATTAACGTAAAGAAAGCGGAATAAAGAATTCTTTAATGATCATTAAGTTTCAGCTCCTTCTTTATTGAAGGAGCTTTTTTGCTTAACAGATAAAAAAAAGCCGCCCTTAAAGGCAGCTTTTATATAAATCTAAATAATGTCTTATTGATTTAGCATCACTGGCATTACCAACATCAACATATCTTCTGCTTCAATATCTTTATCAATTGGCAAAATAAGCCCTGCACGATTTGGCGCTGATAATTCAAACTTCACTTCATCGCTTTCCATATTATTCAACATCTCTTGCAAAAACTTTGAATTAAACCCAATTTCAATATCTTCGCCTTCATAACTACAAGTCAAACGTTCTTTGGCTTCGTTTGAATAATCAATATCCTCCGCAGAAAGTGTCAATTCTTTTCCAGAAATTTTAAAACGAACTTGATGGGTTGATTGGTTCGCAAAAATCGCTACACGTCGAATTGAATTCAACAACGACAAACGATCTATCGTAAGTGCATTAGGATTATTTGTAGGTATAACGGCCTCATAATTTGGATATCGTCCATCAATTAACCGGCAAACCATATTTACATTAGCAAAGCTAAAAAAGGCATTGGTTTGATTGTAATCAATTTTTACGGCTGCATCGCCAACAAGAATATGCTTTAACTGATTCAAGGGTTTTTTTGGTAAAATAAAAGAAGCTGAAACATCCGCTTTGGCATCGGTACGGCGATAACGAACCAATTTATGAGCATCTGTAGCCACAAAAGTTACATCGTCTGGAGTCAGCTCGCAAAACACACCTGACATCACTGGACGAAGCTCATCATTCCCTGCTGCAAATAATGTTTTACTAATCGCATTACCCAACACAACAGAACTTATTTCAAGCGAAGTAGTATCTTCAAGAGTAGGTGTCTGAGGGAACTCATCACTACGATGCCCGGTTAAACGATATTTACCATCACCGGCTGAAATTTCAATTCCCATGGTATCATTATTAATACTAAAAGTAACAGGAATATCCGCAAATGTTTTTAAGGTTTCAAGCAAAATTTTTGCAGGAATGGCAATCATTCCAGGCTCCTCTGATTTAGTTGGTTCTAGCGAAACAGTCATTGTAGTTTCCAAATCAGAAGCCGTAATGTATAAGGTATCTTCCTTAAGTTCAAACAAAAAATCATCCAGAATTGGTAAAGTATTGCTTGCATTTAGCACACCGCTCAATGCCTGAACATTCTTTAATAATAAGGAACTGGATACAATAAACTTCATATTATTTGTTTTTAAAATTCGAGAATTAAACCAATGGTAAATATATTAAAATAATTTGTCAAATTCACTGATTAAATATTTCTTTCTCAACAATTTTATCCACAGAAAGCAGTAAAATATTACTTCTTTTTCGAGAATGAAAATCGTGATTCTTCGCCTTTTATCAATCGTTTGATATTTTTCCGATGTGTGATAGGAATAAAAATTCCGACAGCAATGGAAAGTATTATCAATGGCAAATGTGGGTTGTTTAGAAGAAAGA
>JBFFMB010000510.1:0-1639 GCA_041554455.1 Bacteroidales bacterium | reverse complement strand
TGGGAATGGGGATCTATACATAAGTTTCAGGAATAAAGATGAAACATGGTCTGAACCAGTGAATTTAGGAGAAAACATTAATGGGGCGGGAAACGAAAGATACCCCTATGTTTCACCTGATGGGAAATATTTGTTTTTTGTATCGGATAAGGTTGATGAAGAACTAACAGGAAACGCTGTAAAAACCTTAAAACAATATAAAGAAAAATACAACAACCATGGAAATGGCTGGTGTGACGTTTATTGGGTAGATGCAAAATTTATTCTAAGATTAAAGCCGAAAGAAGTAAATGATAAGTAAAATACCTTTGCAAACTTAGGCTCATAAATGAGGACAGTCAGGGGCTTATAAGGGCCTCACTTCGGAAGTGATTATAATAGGGCTGTTATTCCTTGAAAACAGACTTTGTTTATTCTTTATCTTTTCTTTTCAATTTTTTCCGTAGCATTCTCTTCGTCCTGCGAACGAGTCATCCCAGCTTATACAGAGTAAAACATCCTTTTGAACACTCGCTCCTATTTGAGATAATATTGCATTTCTCATTAAAATTACTTATACTATCATCATCTGAATTATAAATTAACATAGGAGAAACTTATTGAATGATTAAATCAAAAATGTATAATGTAACAAACTTACCAAGTTTTAATGAGAAACAGGAAATAGTCAATTTCTTGTTTCAACACTTAGAGGAATTTGGCGATTCAAAATCAGATATTACAAAATCAATCGATTATGCACTAAAGGAAACGACTTCCTTCGGTGGTTTTATAATGATGGCTATAGAAGAGGCTGAAATAGTTGGTGCCGTTGTTGTCAATCAAACAGGAATGGGAGGATATATTCCTGAAAATATTCTAGTGTATATTGCCACACACAAAAATTATAGAGGTAAAGGAATCGGTAAATTCCTAATGGATAAGACCATTGCTCAAGCAAAGGGAAGTATCGCACTGCATGTTGAGCCCGACAATCCTGCTCGCTTTCTTTATGAAAAATATGGATTTACGCATAAGTATTCAGAAATGCGTTTAACAAAGCCTTCAAATAATTAAATTTTCCGTAACTCAACTTATTAAGTAGCATAGGTTCATCACATTGAATCTATACTACTTTTTAAATTCACTATTATGCACTTAATCGACATTTCTGTTTTTATTATCTATTTCGCGCTGATGCTTGGGGTTGGGTTTTATTTTTTTAAGAAAAATAAAACCGTTGAGGATTACTATATCGGTGGACGATCACTGGGAAGTTGGCATATTGGATTATCCGTTGTAGCGACAGATGTGGGTGGTGGATTTTCTATCGGGCTTGGAGGATTAGGATTTACGATTGGGCTTGCAGGCTCATGGATGCTTTTTACGGGTTTGATCGGAGCCTGGCTAAGTGCTGTCGTATTAATTCCAATCGTCAGCAAGCTTTCCGTAAAACATAAATTTTTCACCTTCCCTCAGATCTTCGAACATTTTTACAATGGCAAAGTCGCCTTAATTGCTGGAATCATTTCGGCCATTGGTTATATCGGATTTACTAGTTCTCAATTATTGGCCGGGGCAAAGTTGGCCTCTGCCACATTTGTGCAAATTGATTTTTTTACGGCCCTCATAGTGATGGGTGTAATCGCTGTTATTTATA
>JBFFMB010000509.1:0-1641 GCA_041554455.1 Bacteroidales bacterium | reverse complement strand
GATATTCTCACCCGATTTAAATCAATTTTATTATACAATATCTGATCAAAATTTCTTTCAATTTACCGTACGAATGATTTATAAAAAGGGTAATGAATGGTCAAATCCTGTAAACGCATTTTTTAATTCGGATTACAATGAACACGGAATGAATTTTTCTCCTGATGGGCAATATCTTTATTTTAGTTCAACTCGACCTACTGGAATTGATGGCATCCCTGAAACCTGGCATATCTGGCGATGCCATAAAATTGATGACAAATGGAGTGAAGCCGAATTTATTGACATTCCTAACCTACGAGATAGACTCGTTTCTCATCCATCAATAAGCAATGATGGCAGTATCTATTTTCATTCTGGGGCACCTAACTATGCTGAGTTAGAACTTTTTTACGCCAAGCAAATTGATGGGAAATTTCAAGAAGCAATCAAACTACCGCCAGAAGTTAATATCAAAGCTGGCCTTTGTACGCCTTTTATCGCTCCTAATGAATCCTATTTATTATTTGAAGGAAACTCCATCCTTTTTATCAGTTTTAATGATGAAGAGGGTAAATGGAGAAAAGCAAAAGCATTGAGCGACAACATCAATAAACATGGCAGAGGCAATCCATATGTCAGTCCCGATGAAAAATATTTATTTTTTACAGCAGGCGTTGAACCCAACCCTAGTGAAAAATGGGCTGTGTATTGGGTAAGTACAGAAGCTATTCTAAACATTAATTAGCTTGCAAAAAGCGATCAAGCAAACATCTACAAATAAAGCAAATACTACAATTCAAATTCTTACCTTTGCAGCATATTAACTATTTATGAAATTCGAACAATACCATATTGACGAGGGAATTAAAAAAAGCATTTCCAAACTTGGATACACCAAGCCCACTGACATTCAATATAAATCCATCCCTCCTATTTTAAGGGGTGAAGATGTTTTAGCCATCGCCCAAACAGGCACTGGTAAAACAGCAGCCTTCGCCATTCCCATTTTACATCTTTTACAAGAACGTAAAATTGAGAATCGTCCAGATGGGGTCAAATGTTTAGTGATGGCTCCAACGCATGAGTTGGCTCTACAAATCGAAAGTGTTTTTTATGAATTAGGAAAGTATACACGAATCACTTCTTTTTGCATTCATGGTGGTGTTGATCAAGAACCACAAATTGAACAACTCTCACATGGGGTGGATGTATTAATTGCCACGCCTGGACGAATGTTTGATTTGCATAGTCAAGGATTTCTTAGATTAGAACGTGTAGAAATTTTAGTTTTAGATGAAGCCGATCATATGCTTGACTTAGGTTTCATTAAAGACATTCGTGATCTTATGCGCCATCTTCCGCGTAAACGACAAACACTTTTCTTCTCAGCTACTATTAATCTAAAGATCAAGGATCTCGCATACTCTTTAGTTACCGATGCCATCCGCATTCAGATTTCACCTAAAGATCCTGTGGCTAAAAACATTGAGCATGCTGTTGCCTACATTGAAATGGATGATAAGCGTTTCTTTCTGGAAAGTCTTATAAAAAATAATATTGACAAAAAAATATTGGTTTTCGTAAGAACCAAAATTCGAGCAGAACGTGTAAAAAAAGCAATGGAAAGAGTAGGGATTATATCAGACACCATCCATAGCG
>JBFFMB010000508.1:0-1658 GCA_041554455.1 Bacteroidales bacterium | reverse complement strand
TTTCCAATTTACTAATTTCGTTCGAAATTTTACTAAGATCAGTTCCCAGAAATTCAGTCAGCATTAAAGCTGCTTTTGGCCGGATGGTGTACCCTTTTAGTTTTAGTTGGTTATTGATCCATTCGGGTATTTTATTTTCGTACAATTTAGCTGATTCGAAAAACACCCCGGCTTTAGCAACGGTTTTTGTAAGTGCTTTTCGTTTGTCAAACTTTTTGTATTTATAGCATAAAACCAATAAGGTTGAATGTAAAGGTTGATTAACATAAGAGCTTAGGTCTTCGATGTTTTTTAATTCTTGAGCCTCTTTTACAATGACTACCTGATAGTCGGACATCATAGGAAATCGTTTAGCCACACTAATAATTGTTGGCACATCGGTTTCTTTTCCGTATAGTATTGTTTGATTGAATTCTTTTTCGCCTTCGTTTAAAACATGAGTTTCGATATAATCGGAAATTTCATCAATAAAAAAAGCTTCCTCACCCGACAAAAGGTAAATGGGGAAATATTTTTTATTCTTTAAGTCACCAAGGATTTGCTCAAACTTCATTAAATCTCATCTTTATAATAATCAAAATATAAGTGCTTAACCGTTTCTCCTTTGTTGATCAATTGTTTCAACGAATCAATACCGATACGTAAATGACCATCTACAAAATTTTGAGTAATCACCTTATCTTTTTTCTCGGTTTTAACGCCGGATGAAATCATCGGTTGATCTGAAACCAAAAGCAAAGCTCCTGTAGGAATTGAGTTGGAAAAGCCAACCATAAAAATAGTAGCTGTTTCCATATCAATGGCCATAGCACGCGTTCGGCGTAAATATTCCTTAAATTTTTCATCATACTCCCAAACCCGACGGTTGGTTGTGTAGACTGTGCCTGTCCAATAGTCATTTCCACCATCTCTTACAGTGGTTGATATCGCTTTCTGCAAATTAAAGGCAGGAAGTGCTGGAACAGCTCTTGGAAAATAATCGTTTGACGTACCCTCGCCGCGGATAGCTGCAATAGGCAAAATGAGGTCGCCTAATTTGTTTTTCTTTTTTAAGCCCCCACATTTTCCGAGGAAAAGACAAGCTTTTGGATTGATGGCACCTAACAAATCCATGATAGTAGCTGCATTGGCGCTACCCATCCCAAAATTAATGATGGTGATATTATCAGCTGTTGCATTGGGCATTGGGCGATCAAGTCCTTTTATTTTAACTTTATGCCATTCGGCAAACATCTCAACGTATTTCCCAAAATTTGTAAGCAAAATGTACTCCCCAAAATTTTCTAGTTTAATTCCTGTGTATCTAGGTAACCAGTCCTCAACAATTTCTTTTTTAGTGATCATAGTCTTATTCTTTAGACAAAGTTAATTGATTATTTGCAAATTTCAATTCAAATTTAAAATTTGACAAAAGCTTAATCAGAATAATATTTCATAAGTTTGTTTCTTAATCTAAAGAATAATGCAAAAACTCAATTTGCCAGAATATGAATTTATTACTCGCCAAAATAAAGGTAAGATTGAGATATTTGATGAAATAAGAAAAAAATATTTAGTGCTTAGCCCTGAAGAATGGGTTCGCCAAAATTTGATTAAATATCTAATTAATGACAGGGAAATCCCTGCTGGGTTAATCTCTATAGAAAAGGGATTGAAAG
>JBFFMB010000507.1:0-1661 GCA_041554455.1 Bacteroidales bacterium | reverse complement strand
GAAACAGAGGGATTGAAGGAAAAATTATTGCCATCCGTTATGCACGAGAAAACAATCTGCCTTTTTTAGGAATATGTTTGGGCATGCAATGTGCAGTGATAGAGATTGGACGGAATGTTTTAGGATACAAAGATGCTCATTCTATGGAAATGGTTGAGAAAACGGATCATCCTGTCATAGATATTATGGAAGAACAAAAAATGATCAGCAATCTAGGAGGAACTATGCGTTTGGGAGCTTATCAATGTAAACTGGATACTGATTCTCCAATTTTTAAAATTTATGATGGAGTTGAGGAAATTCAAGAGCGTCATCGTCATCGCTATGAATTTAATAATGCCTATTTAGAAGAATATAAATCAGCAGGCCTCATTCCTGTTGGCGTTAATACCAAAAATAACTTAGTTGAAATTGTTGAATTGAAAGATCATCCATGGTTTTTCGGTGTTCAATTTCATCCTGAATATAAAAGTACTGTTGCTAAACCCCATCCGATTTTTGTAAACTTTGTAAAAGCAGCCATAGACAATAAATCATAATTTAAAAAAAACAGATCATTGCATAGGAATGGTTTTTGATAAAGCCTAAATGTCTAATTCTAATGAAGGAAAAAAATTAATAAATGAATAAAAATAATATAATAGGTCTTTTAATAATCGGAGCCATTTTTGTTGGCTGGAGTATGTGGATGACCCCCTCCAAAGATGAGCAAGCCAGAAAAGCGTTTATTCGTGATTCGATTGCACAAGAATATATGGCCAAGCGAGCAATGGAGGAGTCGATGGCTCAAGTTCGAAAAGAACAACAAGCTCAAGCTGAAATTCAAAATATCACACAATCGAATCAGGCAAACAATCTTTCCAATACGTCCCAAATTGATAGAACAAAATATAGTGTATTTGCCAATTCGGCTGTAGGCGAAGAAAAGATCATCTCCGTTGAAACCGATGTGCTTAAACTTGAATTTACCAATAAAGGTGGTCGGGTATTATCCGCTGAGTTAAAGGACTACAAAACCTTTGATGGCCAAGCTGTAATATTGTTTAATTCAGATAGCACTAAATTTAACATCCCTTTCCCTGTCGTTGGTAATCAAGTCTTAAATACCGAAGATTTTTATTTTCAGCCATTCTTTGTGGATACTTTCCAAGAAACTAGTGGAAATATTGCAATTAGTGGAGAAGAGGAATTGAAATTTGGATTACGTCTTTACGTTGATGCAGATGATTTGTCCTACAATCCCAATCAATACATCGAATATTTATATACGATAAAAGGCAATAAATACATGATTGATTATACCATCAATTTTGTAGGAATGAAAGATATTATTGCGCCCAATGCTAACTTCCTTAATTTAGAATGGGCGTTGGATATTCGGAAACAGGAAAAAACAGTCGATCGAATGAATGGTTCGACGGTTTATTATAAGTACCTCAATGATGATGTCGATTATTTATCAGAGACGAAGGATGATGAAGAGGAATTAAGTACAAAGGTTAAATGGATTTCTTATAAGCAACGCTTTTTTGCAACAACTTTAATTGCAAAAGAGAGTTTTAATAATGCGGAAATCAAAACTTTCTCAAATGAGGCAATGGTTGAAGATATCGATAACCGATATTTGAGATCAATGCATTCTAGCGTTGGATTGCCCTATG
>JBFFMB010000506.1:0-1664 GCA_041554455.1 Bacteroidales bacterium | reverse complement strand
TAGATAGTCGTTTACATATAATTTATGGAAATCGGTTAATAATATTGATTTACCCGGTTTAACATAAAGGTGTTGAAAGGCATCATCTAACAAAATAACGTCAAGTTCTGGATTTAAATTTTTTAATAAGCGAATCCCTCGTCGGCGAGACTCATCAACAGCTACATCAATATTCTGGAATTTTTGGCTGTATTGCAAAGGTTCATCTCCAATTTCGTGAAAAGAGGAGAACTCATTAGCTAAAACAAATGAGTTTGTCTTTCGACCATACCCTCGACTTAAGGTTGCAATATTGAATTCTTCTTGAAGTAGTCGAATTAAATATTCAACATGAGGTGTTTTCCCAGTGCCTCCATATGAAAGGTTCCCTACAGAAATAATAGGAATCTCAAAGCTTTCTGATGGTAAAATATGCCAGTCAAAAAGCTTATTTCGAATCTGAACTATTAGTCCGTAGAGACAAGCTATAGGGAATAATAATAAACGGACAAGGTTCATGACTTAAATTTACAAAGTATTTTTTAATTTACAATACATTGGCAATTGCTATTTTATTAAAATATAATTTCGTTTGAAACTTAAATTTGATTTTGATGTATATTTGAATTGAAATTGTACAAAATGAAAATTAAAGAAATCATATTCCATCTCGAAGAATTTGCCCCATTGTCTTTACAAGAATCTTACGATAATGCAGGTTTGGTTATTGGGAATGTCAACGATGAAGTTAATCAGGCTTTAATTTGTTTGGATGTAACGGATGATACTTTGGAAGAGGCCATTCAACATAATTGCGAACTGATTATTTCACATCATCCATTAATATTTAAAGGCTTAAAAAAAATAACGGGGAGTAATCTTGTTGAAAAACTTGTTTTAAAAGCCATCAAGAATAATATTTCAATATATGCTATTCATACAAATTTGGATAATGTTTTGGATGGCGTGAATGCAAAAATAGCAGCAAAATTGGCTTTACAAAAATGCAAGATATTGCAAAACAGGAAAGGTCTTTTAAGGAAGCTTGTTACATTTTGTCCTATTGAGCAGGCAGAAAATGTTCGGAAAGCTATTTTTGAGGCAGGAGCTGGAAACATTGGCAATTATGATTCGTGTTCATTTAATGCTGAGGGAAAGGGTACATTTCGAGCCAATGAGAATGCCAATCCATTTGTTGGCAAAAAACAACATCTGCACATTGAAAAAGAAGAACGTATAGAGACCATTTTCCCAGCATATAAAGAAAGTGCTGTTTTGAAAAATTTGTTTGCCTCGCATCCTTATGAAGAAGTTGCTTACGATATTTACCCTTTAGAAAATAATTTCGCAAATGTTGGATCGGGTATACTTGGCGAATTAGATGTTGAATTGTCAGAAGAGGATTTTCTAAATAAACTTAAATCCACCTTTAATACCGCTGTTATCCGTCACACTTCTTTTTTAAATAAAAAGATTAAAAAAGTAGCTGTTTGTGGAGGCTCAGGATCGTTTCTAATACAGTCAGCAAAAATGGCTGGAGCAGACGTATTTGTTAGTGCTGACATTAAATACCATGATTTTTTTGAAGCTGATGGAAATATTCTAATTGCTGACATTGGACATTTTGAAAGTGAACAGTTTACAAAAGAATTAATCTTAAGTATTCTTATAAAAAAAATTCCTAC
>JBFFMB010000505.1:0-1698 GCA_041554455.1 Bacteroidales bacterium | reverse complement strand
GAAAAAAGTGGAAGAGAATAACTTTGGCATTCGTAAGCGTCTGTTAGAATATGATGATATCATGAACTCACAACGTGAAGTGGTCTATAAAAGACGTCGCCACGCCCTTTATGGTGAGCGATTGCAATTTGATCGTTAGTCAAGAATTAATAATGCGAAACTTTATAAAAATTCATTTAATATATTTGATGTCAATCTATGAAGAAACAATTAACTTAAATAGTTTTACTTATTAAATAAATTTTACTTATGAAAAAAAACATCTTTTTAATTTGTGCTATCGTATTACTAACGAGCACCGTTTTTTCACAAAGCCTTGATATTGGGATTGGTGCAACAGCTGGAACAAAAATGAAAATGGGCGAATCTGATGCTACTACTGGCTTTGGTATCAATGCTCATGCATTAGTTAGCTTTGCAAAATTTGGAGTTATTGGTGGAATTTCTTATTTCCTTCCACAAACCTATGATTTTACTGGCGGAAATACAAAAAACACTTATTTCATGACTAACGTCGATCTTATGTATAGTTTGTTCAAACTTCCTAAGATTAAAATCTATGCCTTCGGGGGAATTGCTAATTTCACTCAAAAAGTCAAAACAACTACCGGTGGAACATCAGTAAAAGCAAGCAATAACGAATTATTATTTGAAGTTGGATCAGGATTAAAAGCTGGACCAATATACGTAGAAGCCAAATACCAAACAAAAATTAAACAATTTGTTGCAACCGTAGGGTTCAACTTTTTATAATCCATAATTAAAGGATGCCTTCTTTTCAGTAGGCATCCTTTACATCTATTTTTCTTCCCATTTTTCAATCTTCTTCATTTTCGCTTCATCTTCTGATTATATGTTTGCTATCGTAAACAAATATATTTTACTAACTCAAACTTATAATCATGAAATCATCAAAAATCCTATTTAAATTATTTGGAATACTAATTACATTCTCCTTATTAGTATTTACATCCTGCAACAAAACAGATAGCGCAACTGGAAATGAACTTGAAATCACTCCAGAAATAACGCTAGAACTTGCAACAGCCATTGATCAGTCTACTGCTTCCGAAGCTTTTGACGAAGTAAGTGAGATTGCAGATGAAGCTATATTTAATGTCGACGACATTTTGACAAGCAGTGAGCTTAAACAAGGTGGAAACGAAAATCACCGCGGATATGGCTATCATAATCGCCGTCATCATGACACTTTAACTTTAAAAGGTAGAAATTTATTGCGATTATCAGAATGTGTAACCATAACCAGAGAAATCAACGAGGCTAAAGACACCATGCTTATGACTATTGATTTCGGTGAAGAAAATTGTTTAGGAGCTGATGATCGCGAACGCAGAGGAAAAATTATCATTACTCGCTATGGAAATCATTTTTGGGATGGTGGTTTTGAAATGACAAATACTTTTGAAAATTATTTCGTGAATAACAATCAAGTTACAGGAACAAAAGTTGTTACAGGTTTCCTTAACGGAGATGGCTTTCGCGAACAAAACATGGTTGACAATGGAACTCTTGTATTAGGAGATGGCAGTGGAACTATTACATGGTCTGCAACTCGTAATAGAGTTATTGTTGAAGGATCGGATACACGAAACAAACAAGACGACGTGATTCATGTCACAGGGAGCTCTTCTGGTACTGACGCTGAAGGAAATGCTTTTTCTAGTATAATTACACAAG
>JBFFMB010000504.1:0-1701 GCA_041554455.1 Bacteroidales bacterium | reverse complement strand
GGCTAATGCCAGGCATAAAAGGGGATGAGTTTTTAGTTGAAGTACACAAACGGTTTCCTGGAATCGTAAAAGTGATGCTCACTGGACAAGCTCAAGAAGAAGCCATTGAAAACGCCAAAGAAAATGCAAATTTACACGCTTGTTTGTTTAAGCCATGGGCAGAAGATGATTTAATAAACACGATTAAATCTGGATTAGAAAAATTATCATTGAAAAAATAAGCAAGGGAAATTATGTCGAAACCAGTAATTTTATGTGTAGATGATGAAAATATCATCACGGAGGCTCTGAAAGACCAATTACAACGAAAATTTGGTTCGGAATATGATATTGAAACATCGGACAGTGGCGCAGATGCGCTTGAATTTTATGCTGAATTAAAAGAAGACAATATTGATGTACCCGTAATTATTGCGGATTATATCATGCCTGGAATGAAGGGCGATGAATTATTGCAAGAAGTCTTTAAACTATCCGAAGAAACGCTAAATATATTACTCACCGGGCAAGCCAATCTTGAAGGTGTAACCAATGCCATTAATAATGCTAACCTCTACCGCTACATCTCAAAACCTTGGGATCAGGAAGACTTGGAAATGACAGTGAAAGAAGCGATAAAAAGCTTTTATTCAAAACGCGAAATCAAAGAAAAAAATATTGAATTAGCTGAATTAAATATCGGTCTGGAAAAAAAAGTAGAAGAAAGAACAACTCAATTAAGAGAATTAAATGCTACAAAAGACAAATTCTTTTCTATCATAGCTCACGATTTAAAAAATCCTTTTAATGCGCTAATGGGCTTCTCTACACTCCTTTTAGATGATTATGATGCTTTTGATGATGATGAAAGAAAAGACTTAATTCAAACCATGAGTGATGCATCCGAAAATGCATACAAACTCTTAGAAAACCTATTGGAATGGTCACGTTCACAAACAGGAAGTATAAAATGGCATCCTGACATCATTCGTTTGGACGAAATTGCAGATCTTACCATTAATCTACTCAAAAACCAGGCAATGAATAAGGACATCAATATTCAAGGAGTCGTTCCTGCAAATACGACTGCTTATGCCGATGGAAATATGATCACTACGGTCATCCGAAATCTGATGTCAAATGCCTTAAAGTATACACCCAAAGGTGGCGAAGTAAAGCTTTATGCAAATCAGCAAAAAGAGTATGTCGAAATTACGATTGAAGATAATGGAGTGGGTATTCGTAAAGAAGATCTAGATAAATTATTCCGTATTGATGTAAATTTTTCGACCAATGGCACCAATAATGAAATGGGAACCGGGCTCGGTTTAATTTTATGTCGTGAATTTGTGGACAAAAACAATGGCAAAATATGGGTCGAATCTGAAGAAGGAAAAGGCAGTAAATTTAAATTCACATTGCCTCTTAAAAAATAAACACCCCTTAAACGCCAACATAATATTTACAATATAAATAGAACCAATTATTAAACCAATTTGGGTCCATCTCAATATCATTCTATCCAATATTTGTTCACTTATCAGGATTTGAAAAAATCGGCTAACTCTAACTTCATTCCCGGTTTATCAAAATAACAATCGTATTCCCCTGAAATAAACAATTTATCAAATAAGTATAAATAAAAAAATTGAATAACGAGATCGACATACTCCATAGGATTAACAATCAAATACTTTAGTTGTGAAGGACTCATAAATTGTT
>JBFFMB010000503.1:0-1724 GCA_041554455.1 Bacteroidales bacterium | reverse complement strand
TTCTCTATTTAATAAAAAAGCCCCTTATGTTTTAAGGGGCTTTTTTATTATGCATTAACATATTCAATAAGTTTAAGCAATTCGTTTGGTTTAAATGGTTTCGCTAAATACTCATTCATACCTGCCGCGATACACATCTTACGATCACGTTCCATTACATAAGCTGTAATGGCAATAATTTTTATGGGTTCTTTTACAGAACGACTCTTTTCAATTTTTCTAATTTCATTGGTTGCTTCCAGGCCGTCCATCACTGGCATTTGGATATCCATTAGGATAAGGTCATACTTGTTTTCTTTAAACAGATTGATCGCTATTTTGCCATTTTCTGCTATGTGAATTTGATGACCTTCTTTTTTCAACGTGGCTGTCGCAAATTTTTGGTTCAGTAAATTATCTTCAACTAAAAGTATTGAAAGAGATTTCCCTTTTTCTTTCGTGACAGCAGAACTATTTATAATAGGAGTCTTTACAGATTTACTGATCCCCAATTTAGCTGTAAACCAAAAAGTAGAACCTTCTCCAACCTTACTTTCAACGCCAATTTCGCCATTCATAAGAGCTGTGAGGTTTTTAGCTATTGCTAAGCCTAATCCTGTTCCTCCATATTTGCGAGTTGTTGTCGAGTCTATCTGAGAAAAAGCCTTGAAAAGTTTTAATGTATCTTCTTTTGAAATCCCAATGCCTGTATCAATCACATTAAATTTAAAAATTCCTGTAATTTCGTCAAGACGTATTGGTTCAACACTAATCGTAACACTACCTTCTTTTGTATACTTTATGGCATTATTTGTAAGATTTGTGATGATCTGTTTTAGTCGTAACTGATCACCTATCAAGGCAACAGGAACACGCTCATCAATATGAATATTTAAGTCAATGCCTTTTCCCCTTGCTTTGTTAGATAATAATTGTTTTACGGCATTAATTTCATCAGATAATGTAAATGGGTTATTATCCAATTTTAATTGTCCTGACTCAATTCTTGATAAATCTAAGATGTCATCGATAATGGTTAATAAATTATTCCCTGAAACATTAATGATATCAAGAAACTCCATTTGTTCATCTGTTAATTCGGTTTGCTTTAATACATTATACATCCCAATAATTCCGTTCATAGGAGTTCTAATTTCATGGCTAATATTTGCCAAGAACATAGATTTTAACTGATTAGCAGCATCATTAACTTCTTTGGCCACTTTTAGTTCAGTTTTTAGACTTTGAACTTGAGTTTTCAGTTTGTCAATTTCATTTATTAAATCTTCACTCGATTTTTCCATAATATACAATTCTAAAGAAAAACTATTTTTTCCTATTCTTTACTATTTCTAATTGCCTGTAGATACTGTTAATCATTTCGTTTTTATTTACCGGTTTTGGTATATAATCATCGAATCCAGCATCTAGTAATCGTTCTTTGTCACCAGCCATTGCGTATGCCGTTTGTGCAATAAAAGGGACGTATTTATATTCACTCCAACGCTTTTTTACTTCATTCATCAATATAATCCCATCCCATGGAGCGGGTAGATTGATATCAAAGAGCATTATATCAAAAATAAAACCTTTATTATATGCTTTTTCAATTATTTGAAGAGTTTCATCCCCATCAACGGCCAATGAATTGTTTGCCACTTTATCTAGCATTTTGCTTAACACCAAGCGGTTCATTCTATCATCTTCAACAATAAATATATTAATTTTCTCTAAGTTTTCTTTAT
>JBFFMB010000502.1:0-1735 GCA_041554455.1 Bacteroidales bacterium | reverse complement strand
CAATTTTTCACCACTATTTTACTGATAAGTAGCAGCATCTTTGTATATAATCAATTGAGTTATATCCAAAGCAAAAAAATTGGTTTTGAAAAAGAACAATTAATTTGTCTTCATAATATGGACATTTTAGATAATAAAGCCATTAACTTAAAACAAGAATTATTAAATCATCCCGAAATCATTAGCGGAACAATTTCATCGTATTTACCAGTTCCATCAAGTTCAAATAATTCAGCAGTTTTCCCTGATGGCGATGAAAATAAATTGGTGAGTATGTATCAATGGACTGTAGATGTCGATTATATTGAAACGTTAAAAATGAATCTTGTAGAAGGAAGAAATCTTTCGAAAGAGTATGGAACGGATTCTTTAGCTGTTTTAGTCAATCAAGCTGCCATGAAACAATTTGGCTGGGAAACTTTGGAAGGACATTTCGTGCAACTTTTTCTTAACGATCATGGAGAAAAAGTCAATTGCAAAATTGTTGGAGTTATTGAAGATTTTCATTTTGAATCATTGAAATCAAATATTTCTCCGATGCTCATGACATTAGGAAGTTTAATGGGGGCTGGAGATGATGGATTTTACCTAACAATGAGGTATGAAGCAGAAAACACACAAGATGTCATAGAATTATTAGAAAAGAAATGGAAAGAATTTGCACCCAATTATCCCTTTGAATATTCTTTCATAAGTAATCGCTTTAATGATATCTATTTTCAAGAACAACGTATGGGAAAAATCATGAAGATATTTACCATACTCGCAATCATAATTGCTTCACTTGGACTATTTGGCTTGGCTGCTTTTATAGCTGAAAAACGGACTAAAGAAATTGGTATTCGAAAAGTCAATGGGGCAAGTATTTTTAATATTTTTTGGTTGTTTAGCAAAGACATTGCAAAACTTGTTGTTGTTGCATTTATTCTTTCAGTACCACTAAGCTGGTACATAATGGATCGTTGGCTGAACAACTTCACTTATCGCATCGACATCGACTGGTTGGTTTTTATTGGAGCAGGAGCACTCTCATTTATTATTGCAATTCTAACTATATCATATCAAGCCTATATAGCATCTGTACGAAACCCCATTGAATCTTTGAAATACGAATAAATAAAAGAATTTTAAAATGATCCAAAACTATTTTAAAACAGCATTCAGAAACATCCTTAGAAACAAATTATTTACATTTCTAAATATTTTAGGACTTTCCTTAGGATTAGCAACCACAATACTTATTTTATTTTGGGTTCAAGATGAACTCAGTTATGATAGGTATAACAAACATGCTGAAGATATTTATAGAGTAACTGGCGATTTCGAAATAAATGGAAGATTAGAGCAAGCTGCAACAACTTCAGCCCCAATGGCTGCAACACTCAAACAGAATTACCCTGAAGTAATAGATGTATGCAGAATGAGACAAGCTGGCTCAAGAATGATAACGATTGGGGATCAGAATTACAGAGTAAATAACATTAGCTACGCGGATTCATCCATTTTTAGTGTATTCACCCTTCCGTTGATAAGTGGCGATAAAAATAATTTATTAAATAATCCCAACTTTATCGTCATAAGTGAGACCTCTGCTAAACGTTTTTATGGAGAAGAAAATCCTGTTGGGAAATCACTAAAAATTGGTCGTGCAAGCTATATGGTTTCTGGGATTTATGCTGATATACCAGAGAATTCGCATTTTAATTTTGAAGTTATTCTCTCGATGCCTAGCCTT
>JBFFMB010000501.1:0-1740 GCA_041554455.1 Bacteroidales bacterium | reverse complement strand
TATTGAGTCAGTCGAGAACTGATATATTGGGCTTAGCTATTGCACACTCCACTTATACGGGTGTTCTGTGTGATGAAACAACAATTGAATTGAGCTGGAAAAAACAAATAACAGAAAACGTCTTTATACAACCTGATCTTCAGTATATCATGAATTCATCCAAGGAGACTCACCATAAAGCCCATTGTTTAGCGGGAATTCTTAGAGCTGGTTTTAGATTTTAATTAATAATAACGAATTCAATAGATCATCTTAGGTTCTCAACTTCATTCAGTTGCATTGAGATTGGATATGTAGTATCTTCATGGATTAAAACAATACCGCCTCCTTGATATATTGACTATTAACCTAAAAACCGTTAAAATGAAAAAAATGAAAATTCTCTTTATTTTAGTAGCAATCATCGCTACCGGATGCCAACCAAAGGTTGAAAATCAATCTGTAAGCCTGATTGATATCAATGAAACACTTACGCAATTGGCTGATCGTTACATGAACGCATGGAATACCAAAGATATGGATGCTTTGATGGCGCTTGCTTCAGAGGATGGCATGTTCTGTGGTTCGGACCCTTCAGAACTCATGGATAAAGCTTCGATGGAACTGATGTTTAAGCAAGTGTTTTCGGATACAATCAGTGATTATCGTTATACAATCGATGTGCGTAAAATAAAATTAGCTTCTGATGCAAAGTCAGCTATTGTGATGGAACATATCAGTATGCCCTGGAGTCCAAAACTAAAGATGCGTCAAACATTTCAATTTGTAAAATGCACAGATGAGTGGGAAATCAATTTTCTTTCTTGGGGTTTTCTGGCAAATAATGAGGATGTTCCGATATTAAACAAAACTTTAGAGTGATGTTTAGGGGTGACAGCCTGCAGACTGCCACCCCTTTTAATTATTAAGATCCAACATTCACACAAACCAAATCGCCATAGGTATTCCGCAAATAGATTTTTCCATTACACAAAACAGGATTGGTCCAGCAAGCACTAATCCGTCTATAGCCTTGTGTATGATTAACCGCTTCTGGATTAGTAATGGCTTGTATACTACTGATTTCTTTATACGCTTCGGGTGAGGCTTCAGCCATGGTGAGTTTTCCTTCTTTTTCAAGAATAATCAATATGCCATTGGCTATAATAAGGGAGCCTCCTTTCATCGCTTGTTTCCATTTTACACTTCCATCTTCAAGCGAAATGCATTGGATATTTCTGTTCCCAAATCCGTAAATATAATCTCCATTTTTTACAAAACTTTGAAACGAACATTTAGGAGCTGTATTTGTCCATAGCAATTCAGCCTTCTTAGCTTCTATACTATATTCTCTAAAACCCTTATAAAATGGGACGATTAATTTATTGTCAATCACGATAGGATCGGCCGTTGAAATGCAGTCAAGTGCCCAAGATTGCTCTCCGGTTTCTGGATCTACAAGCATCGTATTTTTATCATTTTGGATTACCATATAGGTTTTTTGATCGAACTCACAAAATACGGGTGTACTCAACCCATTTTTCTGAATTTCACTATTCCAAACCAAATCTCCATTCGTTTTGTTAAAGGCAATTCCATGATGATTTTGATTTAAAATAATTAAATTATTATAAACACTTGGTGAAGATGCATATTGGTTTTCAACTTCTTTATCAGCCTTAGTATAGCCTTTTTCTAATAAATTTTGCATCCATATAAGTTCACCGTTTTCAATATTCAGACAAATCAAATGTCCCTCAC
>JBFFMB010000500.1:0-1754 GCA_041554455.1 Bacteroidales bacterium | reverse complement strand
CACAATGGATTTTCATCAAACTTTATGAAAAAGGGTTAGCTTATGAAGCTGAAGTAGCTGTGAACTGGTGTCCTGAATTAGGAACAGTATTGGCAAATGATGAGGTGAAAGAGGGCTTATCCGAGCGGGGCGGACATCCTGTGGAGCGTAAATTAATGATGCAATGGTCGCTCCGAATTACGGCTTATGCTCAGCGATTATTGGATGGTTTGAATACAGTTGATTGGTCGGATTCATTGAAAGAGGTTCAGAAAAATTGGATTGGTCGTTCCGAGGGAGCAACCTGTTATTTTCCGGTTAAAGATTTTGAAGATAAGCTAGAAATTTTCACGACTCGTCCTGATACTATGTTTGGATCAACCTATATGGTGTTGGCTCCAGAGCACGAAATCGTGGATAAAATTACAACTCCAGAATATAAAGAAGCCATTGATAAATATGTGACTTGGGCTAAAAATCGTTCGGAACGTGAACGTCAATCGGAGGTTAAAAATATTACGGGCGAATTTACAGGGGCTTATTGTATCAATCCATTTACAGGAGAAGAAATCCCCATTTGGGTAGCCGATTATGTGTTGGCTGGATATGGATCGGGAGCTATTATGGCTGTACCTGCCCATGATAGCCGCGATTATGCTTTTGCCAAACACTTTAATTTACCCATTGTTCAAGTAGTTTCAGGTGGGGATATTTCTGAAGAATCCTATGATGCCAAAGAAGGTAAAATGATGAACTCGGGTTTCTTGGATGGCATGGAAGTGAAAGAAGCCATTTCTTTTACGATCAAAAAAATTGAAGAAATGGAGATAGGTTTTGGCACTATCAATTATCGTTTACGTGATGCGATTTTTAGTCGCCAACGTTATTGGGGCGAACCATTTCCAGTCTATTATAAAGAAGGGATTCCCTATACTTTAAGCGAAGATAAATTACCTTTATTATTACCTGAAGTTGACAAATATTTGCCCACCGAAACAGGCGAACCACCTTTAGCTCGGGCCAAGAATTGGGTCACTGAAGAAGGCTATCCATTGGAGACGAATACCATGCCTGGTTTTGCTGGCTCAAGTGCTTACTATTTGCGTTATATGGATCCTCATAATGATCAGGAATACTTCTCAAAAGAAGCCAATGCATATTGGAAGAATGTTGATTTATATATTGGAGGTGATGAACATGCTGCTGGTCATTTAATTTATTCACGTTTTTGGAATAAATTTTTATTTGATATTGGTTTTGCATGTGAAGATGAACCCTTCAAAAAATTGATCAATCAAGGAAAAATTCAAGGTCGCTCAAGTTTTGTTTATCGTGTTAATCATGAAAAATATGCAGAGCATTTGCTTTGGGAGTTTATCAAAGAGCAAGGAATGGACAAAGATTTCGTTAGAGATTATCGTGATGGACATCGAAAATTTGATTTTTATAATGAAAAGGAAAATTTAATTGTTGAAATCAAAAGTCAGGCTAAACTTGAAAAATTAGAATCGTATTACGAAGTCTATACCAAAGAAACAGGTAAAAAATTATTATTACTTCCAATCGCAGATATTATCGAAATGAATGATAGTATGATTAAGGAAACAGCCAAAGCGATTGAAGAAAAAAAACAAGGAATTATTTTCAATAAACATGAAATAAGGGAGCTTAAACCTTTATATGTTTCAAAAGGAGTAAAAGGTCGTAAGTTGTTTTCTACTCCATTGCATGTGGATATTGATATTGTCGACAATGATGTGTTGGATACTGAAGCT
>JBFFMB010000499.1:0-1772 GCA_041554455.1 Bacteroidales bacterium | reverse complement strand
CGTGAAAAAACCAATGCGGATTCAATTTTTTCTTCCTGAAGTAAATGAGCCAATAATTTTGGCTTTCCTTTTTTTCCAACGAAATATACCGAATGCTCAACCTTTTCAGCAGTCGTTTGCTTTGGACTAACGGTTACTTTTTCTGGATTACCCAATATTTTTTGGGACAAAATAACGATCTCTTTTGGCATAGTTGCCGAAAAGAAAAGGGATTGGCGTTTGATTGGTAATAGTGCTATAATCTTTCGAATATCATGAATGAAACCCATATCGAGCATATGATCGGCTTCATCTAAAACAAAATAGTCGATATGTTTTAAACGGATAAATCCTTGGTTAATTAAATCAAGTAGACGTCCTGGTGTTGCTACTAGGATATCAATCCCTTGACTAAGCGAATTGACTTGAGATGCTTGTTTTACACCACCAAAAATAACGGTACTTCTTAAATTTGTAAATCTCCCGTAAGTCTTAAAACTCTCATTAATCTGTATGGCTAACTCTCGTGTAGGAGTGATGATCAATGCACGAATTTTGCGATTGCGATCCCTCGGATGTTTGTCGAGGTGGAGGTGTTGTAAAATAGGGCATGCAAAAGCAGCCGTTTTTCCAGTGCCTGTTTGGGCACATCCTAAAAGATCTTTTCCGCGAAGTAAAATCGGGATGGATTGCTCTTGAATAGGAGTGGGGTATGTGTATCCTTCAGCACTAAGTGCTTCTAGTATAGGGTCAATAAGTTCTAAATCCTTGAATGTCATGTATCATTGTTAAACGGCGGCAAAGGTAAGTGAATTGTTTGGATATATAGGGTTTTATATATTTATGATTTTTAGGAGAATTTTTAAATACAAATTATTGTTCGGTATAGGAATGCTATTGTTTATTTGGGTTTTTGGAATTTTATATTAAATTTGTTGTTAAGTGTTACCTTATACAATTCATTAATAATCTTTTAAAATTCATAGTATGAATTATTTATGGAACATGGCCTTGCGATTTTCTATCCTTTTCTTATTTGTAATTATTTTGTTTTCATGCAATAAATCAGATGATAGCGATATCATAGCTGATGACGTATTTATTGTTGGCACTCCTTTGCCAAACGAAACAGTACTTTCAGGAATTCTTTTTGAAGTAAAATGGTATGCTCCATCATTCACATTTGTTGATATTGAATTATATCAAGGTTCAGATTTAGTATATACTATTGAAGAAAATATTGATGTTAGAGGTAGTTATAATTGGATGCCTCTTGATAATCTTCCCGAAGGATCAGATTATTATATCAAGGTTACTAACTCGAATAATAAAAACCAATATGCCATTAGTCAGCAAGGTTTTAACATTAAAACACATCAAAAAGAGTTTTCTGAATTTACTGATCCTTTAGATGGTAGAGTGTATAAAACAACCAAAATTGGTAATCAATGGTGGATGGCAGAGAATTATAGCTACGATTCCGAAGATTCTTATTGGTTCGAAATGGACAGGGAACAATATGAGGGTTATGGAAAAATGTATACTTTAGAAAAGTCCATAGAATTTGCCCCTCCAGGTTGGCATTTACCTACCAATAGTGAATGGGAAGAATTGACCGAATATCTTGGCAATTCTACTGTATCTGGATTACAACTAGGCGGAGGTACTGGATTTGATGCTTCTCCAACAGGTTTTTATCTTCTGTATTTTGGTGCTGATTTTTTTGCACATGCCAGTAGAGAAACTCGTTATTGGACCTCTACTGTGGATGATTATTCTGCTGTTATTCGTGT
>JBFFMB010000498.1:0-1781 GCA_041554455.1 Bacteroidales bacterium | reverse complement strand
TTTCTCCCATAGGAACCATCGGTTTTTCGATTAATTCAATAATTTCTCCAAATAAGCTAAATACATCTGCATGCATTTTCTTAAACTTCGTATTGTTGTAAACATCTGTTCCAAGAAATAAAGTTTCTCCGACTCTAAAATGATTAATCCCTTTAGGTAATAGGTTTTTGAAGATCAAAGGGATGGTGACAGAAGAACCCCCGGAAACATAAGGTATTTGCTTGTTAAATTTCGCCTCAATGAGTTGTTCATATAAGCTTAATTGAATGAGTTTGTCGTGATTAGGAAGGACTCCGTATAAGCATGATAAATTTGCACCAATTCCAACAACTCGAATATTTTTTAATTTAAAAACACTTTCGTAGAAGTCCATAAAATCATCGCCCATGACACCTTCTCGAAGTTCTCCCAACTCAATCATGATGATAATTTTGTGCATTTTGTTTTGCCTAATGGCTTCATCCGAAAGTAATTTTATTGTTTCAAATTCGGTGTTCATGCTTATATCAGCATATTTGACAACACTGGGAATTGCACGTTTGGCCGGAGGTTTGATATATATCGTTTCAATTTTTGGGTTGATTGATTTTATCATCTTTAGGTTAGATACCCGCGAGTCGCAAATCTGCTCAATGTCAAATTTTAGTAATGCTGTCAGGAATTCTTTGTTTCCACAAAGCATTTTTGAAACAACCGACCATTGAATATTCTTTTTAAGAAAAAGATTATTTAGAAAGTCAAAATTTGATTTTAGTTTTTTAATGTCTAAGGTTACATATGCCATGACTATTGTTTTTCTGCTACTGTTCGTTTAATGAATTCCGATAAATGAGCTAATACTTCGTAATTGAGCTGATCACTTATATCGCTAAAGGCACTTACTTTAATTTCCAGCTCGTTTTGCTTTCCAATAATGACGACTTCATCACCAACTTCTACATTGGGTACATTTGAAATATCTGCAATAATCATATTCATGTTGACAACGCCAATCACACTGCATCTGTGACCTTGTATAAGAACTCGGCCTTTATTGCTCAATGCCCGATTATAGCCTGAAGCGTATCCAACTGGGATGAGTGCAGTTTTTATATTTGTTTGTGCAAGATACGAAATCCCATAGCTTACAAATTCGCCGCACTTAACTTCTTTAATGGACATGATTTTACTTTTCCAACTGAGAATTCGCTCCAATGGGTCTATTTTATTGGTTTTATTGTTGATATACTGAATAAAAACTTCGATGCTAGACCAAAAACCGTATAGCATGATACCTATTCGCACCATGTCCATTCTAGCTTTTGGATAAATAAATGCGGCTGCAGAATTTGCCACATGCTTATAGCTTGGTTTGATGTCATTTGCTTCCAGAACACCTAACATTTTATGATAGTTTTTTAACTGTTTTTGTATCCTTGGATGATTTGAAATGCTTTCAGCTCCTGCAAGATGAGTGCAAAATCCAACAACATTGATATATTTTTCATTTTCCTTAATCATGGAAATAGCTATAGTCAATTCATCCATATTCAAACCCGAACGATTCATTCCAGTTTCAACTTCCAAATGAATATTGGCTTTGATATTTAGCTGTTTAGCATAGGTAATTGCTGTATGTAAGCGTTCGATATTAAAGATGAAAAATTCGATTTCTTTTTCAATAACATCGGTCATGTTTTTATCAGAAATCCAACCCATGATCATTATTGTTTGGGATTCTGAAAGGCTGTTATAAACTCTGATAGCTTCGTCATAGCTAAAAACGGAATAATGATTTATCC
>JBFFMB010000497.1:0-1786 GCA_041554455.1 Bacteroidales bacterium | reverse complement strand
ATGCTTACCTTTACTTATTTATATATTATTTAGTATACTGATCAATCACTTTAGAGAGTGCTCGTTGACAAACTGGGCAGAAATCTAATTTGTTTCGAGTGTACATTATACAATCCGTTGATGAACGATACATGCCATATTGGTAATAAGAAGCTCCTTCGTAAGCACCAATTTTCCCTGTATTTTTCATGGCTTTAATCATAGCTGTTTCTTCCTTTTTTTGTCTCATAAACAAATCTTCTAACTCTGATTCGGGGGATTTAGCAGCTCGTAAAATTCCACGTTCTTTTTGAATCTCCATACCATGTTTATCAAATTTTTCTTTATCCCAAGGAGTTGGAATAGGTGTTCCTTCCTCAATCATATCTTTCCATTTCAGATTGTCTTTATCCAACAAAGCTGTAATATTTGCTTCCCAAGGCTCAACAGTAATTTCGGGCATTTGATACGAAACAGAGGATGAGTAATATTCATCCGCTAAAGCAGCCATATGATGACCCAATTCATGGACATAAATATAATCTGAGAACTTATTATCAACGGCTACAGAAGCATATAATTTATAAATACCGCCACCACCATATGTGCGTTCGTTAATCAAAACATACATGAACTCATAAGGAACTGCTGAAGCGGCATCACGAATAGTACGATTATCATACGATAAAGCATATCGTTCGCTATCAAAACTGCTATAGTGAACACTTAAAGGAGTACGATTGTATATGCCTGGATGCGGTTTGTGAACACCAGAGGTGGCTGAAGGTGTTTCAACTGCACGTATATTGAAATCAGATTTTCTGGATTTAAAGGGTTCAACAGAAAATAAATAGTCATTCAAACGTTCAATATCTTGATGAAATTTATCCATTTCATCGGCAGTATAACCATCACCTAAAATCACAATATCTACTTTTTCTTTGGGCGATCCATTGACCATATAATCCCAAACTTTGTAATTTCCAGCAATATCTGCAGGATTTACAGCTCTTGAAGAAGGATCTATTTCTGTTTCCCAAATAGCCACAAATTCATTGATCGCATTGCGTTTCTTCATGACTAATTTAACAGCCTCTTTTGGCCAAGGAAATCGGACAGACTCATGAAAAGTACCCCATTGTTTCTGAGCTTCAGGAATGGATTGCCACTCTCCAAACACACTGGCAAAACCACGACTATAAATTACATTCCTTGATTCAATATCTTGGATTTCGAAAAAATACAGCCCATACTCCAAACCATCAACTAGTTGAGTTAAACTACCACCCCATTCGCCATCAGATAAAATCCGATCCACTGAAAAGTGTTCTTCAGTTGCCATTCCATTATGGAAATAATCAACCCGCATTGTTTTATCGGTAAAAAAATCATCAAAAATGACATCCTTAGCCATCAATGAGCAGCTTGCTAGCACTAAACTTAATAGTAAAATATTTTTCATTTTTATAAATTTGAATGGTGTTATTAATCGATAAAAAAAAATTCAAAATAGAATCACAAACATATGAAAATAAATTCATTTGAGTAGCCCTAAAATAATTGACTTGCTTCTATTTTGCATTAGTTTTGCCCTAACCATTTCTTACCTCATGGTAATCTATAATTTCGTAATTACATAAAAAAACCCAGCCATCTGACTGAGTTTTAGTTTAAGCATTATAATAAATTCATCTAACAATGCATCAGCGTTCAGACTTAGTTAATTTTAGAATTCTTACGTTTTTTCAATTTATTTGAAGGGAGCTTTAACATAGCAGACTGATTATCTGATTCAAACACATACGTT
>JBFFMB010000496.1:0-1792 GCA_041554455.1 Bacteroidales bacterium | reverse complement strand
TTTAACTCTTTCTGAAAATAATCAAATGCCCAAATGTCATGATTTCCTCTGAATAAATGAATCTCAATACCGGCGTCAGTAAGTTCGGCTAATTTGCCTAAAAGCCGTGTATACCCTTTTGGAACAACCGTTTTATATTCATACCAAAAATCAAAAACATCTCCCATCAAAAAAATTGCTGAAGCCTCCTCTCGAATAGATTCTAGCCAGCTAATAAGTTTTTTTTCTCTTCTTAAGCTGCTTTCATAAGTGGGCACACCTAAATGAAAATCAGACGC
This sequence comes from Bacteroidales bacterium, assembly GCA_041554455.1. GTDB lineage: Bacteria > Bacteroidota > Bacteroidia > Bacteroidales. Next base: position 1,514 of record JBFFMB010000496.1, on the reverse strand, counting down.
AAAATAGATATTTCCCTTATCCGGTAAATGTATGCTTGTTGAAGAGTTCAAATTTGAAATTTTGTAAAAATTTAAAATAAAAAATGCTTGATTTAAATTATAGCAACCAATTCTTTAATAAGTAAAATCATTTTTGGTTCTACTTGCCGAACAGCTTCTATCACTTCTTGATGTGAGATTTCTACAATTTGTCCTTCAATGCCTAAATCAGAAATAACAGAAACGGCAAAACAAGTGATACCCATATGTCGTGCAACAATTATTTCGGGTATGGTCGACATCCCAACCGCATCAGCCCCTAAATTTTTGATGTATTTGTACTCAGCAGGAGTTTCAAATGTAGGACCTGTAACACCTGCGTATATCCCTTTTTGATATTTAAGGCCATGACTACGAGCAATCTTAGTGGCTTCTTTGATGATTTTTGTATCGTAAGCTTCGCTCATATCAGGAAATCGTGGGCCAAATTCTGCGATGTTCTTTCCAATCAATGGGTTTGGTAGTAGGTTTATATGGTCAGTAATTAACATAATGTCCCCAACTTCAAAATTGGGATTTACACCTCCACTAGCATTTGAAACGATTAAGGTTTTTACACCTAAAAGCTTCATTACTCTCACGGGAAGAGTAACTTCGTCCATGCTATAGCCTTCATAATAATGAAAGCGACCTTGCATAGCAACTATATTCTTGCCATTTAATTCTCCGAAAATTAATTTTCCTTGGTGACCTTCAACAGTAGAGATAGGGAAGTGAGGAATGTCCTCATAGGCAATGCTGTGCTTAATATTTATCTCGTTTACAACGCCACCTAAACCGGTTCCTAAAATAATTCCAATTTCTGGCGTAACATTAATTCGTTGCTGTATGAAGTTCGCTGTTTCTTTTATTTGATTTAACATAATCCACAATTTGTTTATCGAAGCCCTTTTCTCCTCCTAGATGAAATTTGATTTCAATCGGGACGAAGAAGATAGGCAATTTTTTAATTTTTTCAAAAAGATCTGTTTTGATCAGACGCATTGCATCTTTTTCGGTTGTAAAAATAATCTTGTTTTTTGAAAAAACGTCTAAATATGTGGTCTTAATTTTTTCGAGATCGTTTTGGGTGTAAATATGATGATCAGGAAAGTCAAGAACAATCAATTCGCTGCAGTAATTCCTGAGGTGTTCTTGTAAAGGATAAGAGTTTGCAATACCGCTAAATAAGACGATGGTATTGTATTTTCTTTTATCAAGGGTTTTGTCAAATTCAGTTAAAGCTATTTTATTTGCATATGTAATATGAGAAAAATATAATTTTTGATGTTTGCTAGGTTTGATAAGATTTGTAATTCTCCGTTTAGTTATGGGCGATAAAACGGCATTGGTTTTAGTGACAATTATTATATCTGCTCTTTTGGCTCCTTTTCTGAATTCACGCAATGTTCCCGTTGGAAGTAGATAGTCGTTTACATATAATTTATTGAAATCGGTTAATAATATTTATTTACCCGGTTTAACATAACTGTGTT
>JBFFMB010000495.1:0-1792 GCA_041554455.1 Bacteroidales bacterium | reverse complement strand
GACCTTTAACTGTGGTATGTAATGATTCGTACCCACTTGCCTTAGGTGTTGATATCCAATCTCGTAATCGCTTTGGATTGGGATGATAAATATCTGTAACGATAGAATAAATACGCCAGCAAACTTCTTTTTCCGTTTTTTTATCGCTATCCGAAATAATCCGAATCGCCAAAAAATCATAGACTTCTTCGAAGCCCAAATTTTGACGTTTCATTTTGGTCCAGATGGAGTAAACAGATTTTGGTCGTGATTTAAATTCGCAATTAAAACCCTGTTTTATCAATTCTCTCTGTATAGGTTGAATAAAATCTTCCAACAAGGTTTTTTGTTTTGCCTTAGTAGATTGTATCTTATCCTGTATCGAATCGTAAATTTTGGGATGAGAATACTTCATCGACAATTCTTCCAGATCAGATTTTACATTGTACAGACCTAAGCGATGGGCGATAGGAACATATAAATAGGTCACTTCATCCAAATAAATCTCTTGTTTAATATTCGATAGCTTTTCGTAATTGCGCATATCGTACAGACGATGAGCCAATTTTAAAAGTATCACACGAATATCTTCTACAATAGTAAGAAAGAGCTTTCTGAAATTATCGGATTGGGCAGAGAGCTTCCCAGTTTGAATATTTGAGACTTCAAAAAATCCTTTTACAATAGTGCTTACTGTTTTACCAAATTTACTTTCGATTTCATTTACGCTGATCTCATCCGCTTCAAGAAGATTATGTAATAGAACAGAAACAACCGAAACTGAACTCAATCCAATCTCATTAATAGCAATGAGTGCAATCTCAAGCGAATGCATTATATTCAGATTGCTCTCTTTTTTATACTTTTCAAGCTCTGCCTTAAGAGCAAGTTCGTAAGCTTTATTAATAGTTTCGACATCCTCTGCAGTAGCAAAAGATTCACATGCTACAAGCAATTCTCTATAAGTAGAATTTATTTTCTTTTTACGAGCCTCACTAATCATATTCATGGCGCAAAAGTACAAAAAATCATCACAAAAAAAAGCGTTTATACTTGATGCATAAACGCTTAATTAACATTTAACTTTCTCTTAGTCTTTATTCGAGGATTTAATGCCCCCTTTTGATTTTTTTGTAGAACCTTCAGAGATTGATTCTCTCATAGTAGTATCCGCTTGAATATTCTTAAACTTATAATAATCCATGATTCCTAGATTACCATTTCTAAATGCTTCGGCTATCGCTTGTGGAATTTGAGCTTCCGCTTCAATAACTTTTGCACGTGCTTCCTGAGCTTTAGCTTTCATCTCCTGTTCAACAGCAACAGCCATTGCACGACGCTCTTCGGCTTTCGCTTGGGCAATATTTTTATCCGCATTGGCCTGATCCATTTGAAGAACAGCTCCAATGTTTTTTCCAATATCGATATCAGCAATGTCAATGGATAAAATTTCAAAGGCCGTTCCTGAATCCAATCCTTTTTCTAAAACAACTCTCGAAATTGAATCCGGATTTTCTAATACCTCTTTATGTGATTTTGCTGAACCAATAGATGAAACAACACCCTCACCTACTCTTGCCAAAACAGTTTCTTCACCAGCACCACCAACCAATTGCTTGATGTTAGCACGAACAGTAACTCTAGCTTTTGCAATCAACTGAATTCCATCTTTAGCAACAGCAGTTACAGGAGGTGTGTCAATTACTTTTGGATTTACTGACATCTGGACTGCTTCCAATACATTACGACCAGCCAAATCAATAGCAGTGGCTATTTTAAAATCTAAATTCATATTGGCTTTATCAGCAGAGAT
>JBFFMB010000494.1:0-1813 GCA_041554455.1 Bacteroidales bacterium | reverse complement strand
TTAATAAAATGCACGAGATTGGCTTTTCTTATAATGGGATTATTTTAAATGCCGGAGGATATACGCATACTTCGGTAGCTATTGCAGATGCGATCAAAGCCATTGAAACGCCTGTTATTGAAGTCCACATTTCAAACACATTGGCTCGGGAAGAATTCAGACATACTTCTCTGATTGGTCCATATGCGAAAGGCAGTATAGCAGGATTTGGGTTGGATTCGTATCGTTTAGCACTTGAAAGTTTTAAGAAATGATTACTGATTAGAAGTCCCAGTAATCAATTTTAAGCCAATAATTCCTGCAACGATCATCAATATAAAAACAATTTTTAACACTTCTTTCGATTCTTCAAAAAGAATCATTCCTAAAATAACTGTCCCGATAGCACCAATCCCAGTCCAAATAGAATAAGCTACGCCTAATGGCAAGCTTTTTAATGCAAGAGACAAGAAATAAATACTAATAGCCATTCCAACAGCAGTAATGACGGAGGGCCATAATTTTGAAAATCCTTCGGAGTATTTTAGCGCAATAGCCCAAACAATTTCAAAAATCCCTGCGAGTGTTAAGAAAAACCAAGCCATTATTTGGTGAATTTTTTAGGGTTTAATTGCGAAAATCGTTTGATCCTCCATAAGTAATGATCAAAAGCAATGTTTGATAAATAGACCATGGAAACCTTTTGTTGAGTAAGTTTAGCTCTTTTCCTTTTTAAATTACCCAGATTTTTATAAAAACTTAAGTGAGCTCTAATGACTGCCCACAAATCTTTATAACCCCCTTGAAATAAAAACTTAGTTCCTGCAATCCCATCCAGCAGTAAACGAGATAAAAACATCTTCCATAAACGGTGAAAGGGAAGGTTTTTATAGAGAAGGAAAAAGTTATTGCGGAAATTGAAATAGGTTTTTCGAGAGGATGTCTTTGGAAGAGTTCCTCCACCTACATGATAAACAGTGGACTCAGGACAATACATGACTTTATAACCATGATTTTTAAAACGCCAACACAAATCAATCTCTTCCATATGAGCAAAAAAATCACCATCTAAACCTTCGTACTTATGATATAATTCAGATCGGACAAACATACAGGCACCCGAAGCCCAAAAAACTTCAACAATATCATCGTATTGACCATGGTCTTTTTCCATTGACTGAAAAATTCGCCCACGACAAAAAGGATACCCATACTTATCTAAATACCCCCCTGCACCTCCGGCATACTCAAACTCATCTTTTTTATAAAATGATTTTATTTTTGGTTGACAGGCTGCAATTTTTTCGTTGCTTTCCATCAAATTGATCACTGGTTTTATCCAATTCTCAGTAACCTCAATATCTGAATTTAATAGGACAAAATACTTAGCTTTTATCTGTTTTAGGGCAAGATTATAGCCTGATGCAAAACCAGCATTATAGGAGTTTTGGATAATTATTACTTCCGGGAAGTTATTTTTTAAATAATCAATGGAGTCATCTGTTGACGCATTATCAGCCACGAAAATATCAGCTTCATTTTTGCTGTAATCGACCACTTTTTGCAGGAACTGTTCAAGAAATTTCTTACCGTTCCAATTTAAAATTACTACTGCGACTTCTTTCAAGGTATGTTGTATTCTTTGTAAAACAAAAATAGACTAATTTTTTAATTCCTGATGGGAGAATTTGTCGAATAACTAGATTTGAGAGACAAAATCGCTTTGCTAAAGCCTTGTATTTTGGGCTAGTAAAATATTTTTTCACATTTTATTTTGGAAATAGAAAAATATTGTACTTTTGCAGCGGAGAAATGGCAGAGTGGTCGAATGCGG
>JBFFMB010000493.1:0-1828 GCA_041554455.1 Bacteroidales bacterium | reverse complement strand
TGATGTCGTACTCATCACTACCTTGTTTGAAGCTAACTCCTGATGAAAACTCATGTTGAAATGAGTTAAGTTCAGATAAAACTCCCGTTAGTGGGATGTCGTAAGCAGACATTAATTGCGGGTCGAAATTAAGTTGTAATTCAGGGCGATTGTTTTGTACCTGAATATTAATCCGCCGAATGGATGACAATTGTTCTACAAAGTATTTTACATCATTTGCCAGATTAAGCATTTGATCAAAATCCTGTCCTTTAATAAGAATCTTTTCATCTTGTGAGCCAAAGCCAAAACTGCTTTCAAAACTATCTCCTTCATCAAAACCTCCATTTCCAAAACGACCTCCTGTTGAAGGTGGATCCCAACTGAAATCAGCCATTCGCATTTCTTCCATGCTTTCTATAATTTCATTTTTGATGGTTGGGATGGATTTGTTAGCAATATCTTTATAGCCTTTAAGAAGTTTAATTGTTATGATAGCTTCTCCTTCATAAACCTGACTTACAATATCTTCTTTTTCTTCAAGTTCAAGTAATTTTTTTTCGGCTTCTCTAATCAACAAATCTGTATTTTCGAGCGTAGTTCCATTAGGCATGGTTGCATACAATGTTAGATCTAAGACTTCAGCTTCATCATTGCTAACCATACTTATTGTTAAACTAAGTAATAAAGTGACGAAGAATAAGCCAAGAGCACTCATTACTGTTTTACCCGGATTTCGCATACATGTCTTCAAGAAGACAAAATAAATTTGAATGAGCCTATTGTGATGAGGAATGTTTTCGAATTGAATGGGTTTAATACTTTTCTTCCGAGCAAGAAAGAAATGAGTAACCATTGGGATAAGGAATAATGCTACAATCAAGGAAACCAAAAGTGTTGAGATGATAGATACCCCAATATTTTTTCCTATTAAACCGATAAGAAAGTTAGTGGAAAAAACAAAGGGTAAAAAGACGGTGATGGTGGTAAGTGTAGCTGCAAATATGGATCTCCAAACTTCTTTGGTCCCTTGTAATACAGCCTTATCTGGATGCATTTTGTTAGCAGCTAATCGATAAATGTTTTCAAGAACAACCACGCTATTATCAAGTAACATCCCAATGGCTAATGCCATCCCTAATAGGGTTAAACTGTTTAAGCTTATTCCGGCTGCATAAAAGAAATTAAAAGCCGAATACACAGAAATGGGAATCGCTAATGCAATGGCTGTTACCAATCGTAAATTTCGCAAGAAAATCCATAAAATAAATATCGCTAAGATTCCTCCAACTAAGGCTAATTCGATGATTAAGTCGATATTCTTCTCCATCGTTTCAGCAGTATTCGTTTGAATAATGAGCGAAACATCTTTGTCTTCTAAATCAATATTTAGTAAATCAATTTGTGCTTTTACGTCATCTGCTAATTCAATGATATTTGCTTGAGCATCTCGAGTAAGCTGAATTGTAACAGCGTCCATCCCATTAATACGACTAAAGGATTGTTGTTCTTTGAGTCCGAAATTTATTTCTGCAATATCCTTTAATCGAATCGATCCTTCTTTTTTTATGATGAGTTCATGGATGTCATTAATATCATCAAATTCGGAAACCACATTTACAAAATGCAATTGATCGTTTTTGGTAACTTTTCCTGCAAAAACTCTGGCTCTGCTGTTTTGGTTTAAGGCAGAACGTACCTCCGAAGGACTGATATTATAGGCTTCACAAACATCTTCTTTTAGTCTGATTTCAATGGATTTATCACGCCCGCCAAAAATTTCCGCATTGGCAACACCATCAATATTTTTAAGTTTATTGATAATCTCTTTTTCAACAACCTGACGAAC
>JBFFMB010000492.1:0-1828 GCA_041554455.1 Bacteroidales bacterium | reverse complement strand
CATCTCTTAGGATAAATGCAGTGTTGAGTTGATTTCTGGGCTAGGATAATAATTCTTGAATTCCAATAGACATCAACATGAGAAACAGGCGAGTGTATACTCGATAACTGAATTGCCAGTGCGAGCGGGGCGATTAATGTTGCTGTTTTTACTTTTGATAAAACAAAATCATCACTTAGTAATGAAAACGGGAAAATAGATATTTCATTATTTGGTGTGCAAGACACCCTTGTTTTTCAGCATCCTAGTTTTTATGAACGAATCTTGCCTTATAATGCTGTTGTATTATTGAATTACAAAATAAAGCTTGAAGAAAGATTGGTCGATCTATCAGAGATTGTTATTTCAGCAAATAAATGGGAACAGAATAGGAGTGAGGTTCCCAATAAAATAACTTCAATTGATATGGAGTCCATAGAAATGTATAATCCCCAAACGGCAGCCGATTTACTTGGACATTCAAATGAAGTATTTATTCAAAAAAGTCAAATGGGTGGTGGAAGTCCTGTTATTCGGGGGTTTTCTGCTAATTCTGTACTCTTAGTTGTTGATGGTATTCGTATGAATAATGCCATCTATAGAAGTGGGAATTTGCAAAATGTAATTAGCTTAGATCCCAATATTATGGAAAGTGCGGAGGTTATTTTTGGCCCCGGATCAATAATTTATGGTAGTGATGCATTGGGTGGAGTGATGGATTTTCATACTAAAAAAGTTCGGCTGAATGCACCTGACGAGAAAAAATATTCCACTAATATATTAAGTCGATTTGCAACTGCGAATTTTGAAAAGACATTTCATGTGGATGTTAATTATCATGGGGGAAAATGGGGTTGGCTAAGCTCATTTACCCTTAGTGATTTTGAAGATTTAAGGCAAGGTTCAAATGGTTTATCAGCATTTGATCGTTTGTATTATGTTGAAAGAATTGATGGTGTTGATCATCAATTCACGAACTCGAATCCAAATATTCAACGGCAATCTGGCTATAAACAACTAAATGTTTTGCAAAAATTCCGCTACCGACCAAATGATAATTTCGATTTAAACTATGCGTTTTATTTATCAACTTCCTCCAATATTCCTCGTTATGATCGATTAATTCAAGAGGGTGCTGAAAATCTAAAATATAGCGAATGGTATTACGGACCTCAGTTTTGGATGTATCATGCTCTAAATTTAAAATTGCAAAAATCAAATTCAATTTATGATGCAGCTCAGATAAATTTTGCTTATCAAGATGTTGAGGAAAGTCGTTACAGTAGAAAGTTTGAAAGTGAAAAACTGAAAGCTCAGATAGAAGATGTTGATGTGTTCTCATTGAATATGGATTTTGACAAATCGATTACGGATAAATCCACCTTGTTTTACGGATTAGAGGTTTTATACAATAGAGTTGCTTCAAAAGCATATGAGGAAAATATCTCTACTGGCAATAAGGAAAATTATGCTAGCCGTTATCCCGATGGGGGGACCAATTATTATGCCTACGCAGCCTATGCTAGTCTAAAATCTAACTTAACTCAAAAATTTACATTGACAGGTGGAATGCGATACAGTTATGTGAAATTAAAGACCCTATTTGTCGATAAAACATTTTTTAATTTTCCTTATGATGAAATCAATATTGATAATGGGGATCTTAATGCAAGCCTAGGAATGGTTTATAGACCTACTAAAAAATCCCAAATTAACCTGAATTTATCCAGTGGTTTTCGATCACCAAATCTTGATGATGTTGCTAAGATATTTGACTCTACTCCTGGCAGTGTTATTATGCCTAATGAAAATTTAAAACCTGAAAAGGCATATAATATTGATTTAGGGT
>JBFFMB010000491.1:0-1837 GCA_041554455.1 Bacteroidales bacterium | reverse complement strand
TGTCAACAGGAGCTGCTACCATTATGTGGATGTCGAAGGATCATTTTGAAAGAAGGTTGATGAGTAAAATCGATTTGATTTTAATTGGAATTGAATTGTTTTTTATTGTTCATCTTTTCATGGGATTTATGGCAAGTTCGGAAGTCCAAATACAAGCGGCTGAATTATTCCTTGGTGGACAATTCACTGTATCATTTTGGGTATTTGTAGTGATATTAGGTCTTGTTTTCCCTGCAATTTTAGAGATTTTAGAATTGAGAGGGTATAAAATTCCAGTAGCTATTCCTGCAGTTTTAATCTTATTTGGTGGATTAATGTTTCGTTTCATCATGGTTGAGGCAGGACAAATTACGCGTTACCTTTATTAATTAGAGAAAAATAATAATTATGACAGATCGTAGTAAAAAATATTTCAATCCTTATTTTGGAGGAGTCATGGTAGGTCTTCTAATGCTTTTGACCTTTTATATTACTGGACGTGGTCTAGGTGCTAGTGGTGCAGTAAAAAATACCGTTGCAACAGCGATGCATTCGGTTGCTCCTCAACATACTGAGGAGTCAGCCTATATGAGTCGATTTATCAGTGATGATGAACATCCGATGAATAATTGGCTTGTTTTCGAAGTATTAGGAGTATTGGCAGGAGCATTACTATCCGGTTCTTTAGCTGGAAGATTAATGTTTAAAGTGGAGCATTCACCAAAAATCAGTTCGCGTCGTCGGTTAATTTTTGCGCTACTGGGCGGATTGCTTTTTGGGGTTGGTTCACAATTAGGTAGAGGGTGTACCAGTGGTGCTGCTTTAAGTGGAATGGCTTCTTTATCCACAGCTGGTTTTATCTCAATGATAAGCATTTTTGGAACAGCATTCGTTTTTGCTTTCTTCTTCAGAAAGAACTGGATTTAATTATTAATTAATTGAAAAATATTTAAAGATATGGGACCATTAATTCCTCAAGGTATTATTAGCGGAGAATGGAATAACGTTTTTGCTTTATTGATAGGTGTCGTTTTCGGATTTTTTTTAGAAGGATCTGGATTTTCATCCTCACGTAAGTTAGCAGGTGTTTTCTATGGCTACGACTTTATTGTGTTAAAATTCTTCTTTACAGCTGCTATTACAGCTGCTGTGGGAATGATTTATTTTGAATATGTAGGTTGGATTGACTTAGATTTGATATTTGTAAATCAATCATACGTAACTTCATTGATTATTGGTGGTGTTATTATGGGATTAGGATTTATAATGGGTGGCTATTGCCCCGGTACGAGTTTGTGTGGAGCGGCTATTGGTAAAATAGATGCGTGGGTATTTACTGGAGGTATGTTTTTGGGGATCTTTATTTTTTCAGAAGCTTTCCCTCTTTTCGAAGGATTATACAATAGTGATAATTTAGGCCCAATTAAAATTTATGAAAGCCTTGGAATGTCGCGTGCGTTCTTTGTGTTTGCACTTATTATTGTTGCTTTAGGGATGTTCTATGTTACAGGAATTATTCAAAAGAAAGTAAAAAAAGTTGAATATTAATATTAAGATTATGAATGTAAGATATATATTTTTTGCTGCACTATTAGTTGTGTTGGGAGCCGGCTTATTTCTTCTTCCAGAAAAAACAAATACCAACGAAATGGCTCCTGAAAAACTACATGCCGAGCTTTTCGATCAAACACGTTATGTGTCAACTGACCAAGTTGCAGAGCGCATTATTAATCAAGATCCATTTTTGTTTTTAATCGAGTTGCATTTTGGGAGTACACAGAATCCATAATCTCCGCTATGGTTAACCAGTCATCTGCATTTGGTTCAGGTTCTTCATTGCTCAGAATGCATTTCACGA
>JBFFMB010000490.1:0-1837 GCA_041554455.1 Bacteroidales bacterium | reverse complement strand
TGATCCCTACGACTATCATTTTGGGAGCTTGTCCATTTTCTCCCATTATGTCTACTGTACGAATCGCAGGAAGATAATAATTATGCATAAAATGCGAATACAATTGAAATACTACAGGATAGGATTCCTGCGAACTTTCGTAGTCATCAGGCAAGTAGATAAATAATTGTCTATCCTCATTCATAATGTCGGAATGAACATATCTGTATTTTCCAAAAGTAATATCCTCTAAATCCTTTTGAGCCTGAACACATAGAGTATTTGTGAACATAAATACTATCAATCCTAGCGAAAAGGTGATTTTTTTCATATCAATTAAAATTTAGATTACTAATTTTTTTAAACTAATAAATAATTGATTGTTTGGGGTACTCAAAAATAGGATATAAATATGAAATCTAAGAATCTATAATTGATTATTGGTAGATGTCATTGAATGGATGGTAGATTTTTGTTTATTTGAAATAGAAATGAATTTTACTATTCTTATCAGAGATGATGGCTGTTAATTTTTTGCCATCCGAAAAATACTCAATGACTTTTGGGAAGTCGTTATCGGGGTTTTCGCATACAAAGCCTCTTTCAGTCTGTTTCGTGAACTGAAAATAGGTCGGATTTGGATTGACTCCAGTAACTTCTAGTTTCCAGATTCCATCCACTTTTAGTATTCTAAGGTGTTCTTTAAACACGGTATCTGTATCTTTGAGTGTATATCCTAATCCGATATAGCTCTCACCTGCTTTTTCCCAATGTTCGTAGGTAATACTTCCTTTCTTATTATTTGTGCGTTCCCACTTACCAAGGAGCCAGTCCAATTCGCCTTTCGACTGTGTGCAAGAGGATAACAGTATGATAAAAAAAAGACTTACTAGTGTTTTCATTTTAATGTATATGCTCTTATTATTTAGGAATTCGAACTAAAATCAAAGATATCATTATTTATTTAACCAGTTTTTAAAATCCGAAGCACGATCAATACTCACAATGGCATCCATCTCATTTTCGATAACAGGTTTCAGAATTATTTTTATACGACTTCTCGACCAGGCAATCATGCTAAGGATCGATTTCATACTAATAATGAGCTTTCTATTTATTCGAAAAAAATGACTTGGATCAATGCTTTCCACTAATGCATCCAGACTTAAATATAAGGGATATGAATAAGCATCAAAGGTTTTTAGAAATACATTCTTCTCTGAAGCATAAAAATAAGCAATGTCTTCAATTTCTATCTTACGAAACTTATCAGCTATTTGAATTAAAAAGCGTTTTCGAAATACAGGCTGTTTATGTTCGAAGGAAGATAGCAAATAATCAAAATCAATACTAAATGCCGATCTTAATGACTTGTATTTCTGTATGCTTTCGGCTAATTCATTTTTACGGATGGGTTTTAATAGATAAGCGATGCTATTAAGCTGAAAGGCTTTTATGGCATATTGATCGTAAGCTGTTGTAAAAATGATGGGTGTATTGATCTTAATATGATCAAAAATACTAAAACTTAATCCATCAGAAAGTTGAATGTCGAGTAGGATTAAGTCGGCACTATGTATTGTTAGCCACTTCACTGATTCTTTGATGGAAACAAGTTTTCCAACTACAGTAGCTTCTGGTGAAACCTCTAATAGCATTTTTTCTAGTCGGTTGGCAGCTAAAGACTCATCTTCAATAATTAAAACATTCATCTTAGTTATTTTTTAATAAGGGTAATTTTGCAATATAGTGGTTTGACTCAATTAAAAATTGAGGCTTAAAATCGCTTATCATACTATAGCGTTTGATCAAATTATTTTGCCCTAAGCCAGTCGAACTGTAGGCTGATATTTTTGAT
>JBFFMB010000489.1:0-1838 GCA_041554455.1 Bacteroidales bacterium | reverse complement strand
GATAAATATGGCTGTCGCAGTTAATTTATTGCCCGTAACAGGGCAGCCCCTTCCGTTGGTTAGTATGGGTGGAACTTCCATTTGGTTCACATCATTATCCATCGGAATTATTTTGAGTGTTAGTAAAGAAATTAATAATCCTACAACGGTTAAGCATCAATTATATGCAGAAGAAGCCTAAAAATATAATCATCAGTGGTGGTGGAACGGGTGGTCACATCTTTCCAGCCATAGCCATTGCAAATGCATTGAAAAAGCGTTTTGCAGATGCTAATATTTTATTTGTAGGAGCGAAGGGGAAAATGGAAATGAGTAAGGTCCCTGAAGCCGGTTATCCAATCAAGAGTTTGTGGATTAGTGGATTTCAACGTCGATTGACAATCAAAAACTTGATGTTCCCATTGAAGCTTGTCTTAAGTCTTTGGAAAGCGAGATTGATCATTAAAAAATTTAATCCAGATGTTGTGATTGGGGTGGGTGGTTATGCTAGCGGTCCAACACTTAAAATGGCTAATCGTCTTAATATTGCTACTTTGATACAGGAGCAAAATTCATTCCCCGGGATTACCAATCGTTTACTAGCTAAAAATGTTAATCGGATTTGTGTAGCTTATGAGAAACTCGAAAAATATTTTCCTATTGAGAAAATTGTATTGACAGGAAATCCTGTGAGGGAAGAAGTCGTAGATATTAAGGGAAAACGTGAAGAGGCTCAACAATTTTTTGGATTAGATGATAGCAAAAAGACGGTTTTAGTGGTAGGTGGAAGTCAAGGGGCTGTTTCTATTAATAAAAGCATCGCAGCTAACCTCAATGTATTTGAAGAAAATAAAATTCAACTTATCTGGCAAACCGGTAAGTCATATTATACAGAAGCCACAGAATTGATTGGGAAATCTTCAAGCATTAAAGTCCATGAGTTTATTAAACGGATGGATTTGGCATATGCTGCATCTGATCTGGTTATTTCGAGAGCTGGAGCCATTGCTATTTCTGAATTGTCTTTGGTAAAAATGCCAGTCATTTTTATCCCTTTGCCATCGGCTGCCGAAGATCATCAAAGTAAAAATGCTCAAGCATTGGTTGAGAAAAATGCAGCCTTTTTGATTAAGGATAATGAAGCTATTAATGAATTGCCAAAGCTGTTAATATCGTTGATCAATAATGATAAAAAAAGAAACGAAATTTCAGCAAATATCTCAGCATTTGCATTGCCAAATGCGGCAGAATTGATTGTTGATGAAATTGAAAAATTGATAAAGTAAAATGGAAATCGGGCAGGTTAAAAATATGTATTTTTTAGGTATCGGAGGCATTGGTATGAGTGCTTTAGCCCGCTATTTCAATCAATTGGGCGTGAAGATAAGTGGCTATGATAAAACACCGACTGCTTTGACTAAACAATTGCAATTGGAAGGCATGAATATTCATTTTGAAGATGATTTAACATTAATTCCGTCCGATATTGAGATGGTGGTGTATACTCCTGCCGTTCCTAAAGATTTAGCTATTTTAAATCATATTAAAGAAAAGCAAATTCCTCTTTTTAAACGTTCGCAGATATTGGGTGAAGTTACTAAGGATAAATACACCATTGCTGTTGCGGGAACCCATGGAAAGACTACCATTTCTTCTATGATTGCACATCTCTTACATCATGCCGGCATAAAAGTAACAGGACTGATCGGAGGGATTGTAAATGATTATCATAGTAATTTTATTGGAGTGGTTGATGGCGATGTTTTTGTCGTGGAGGCTGATGAGTATGATCGATCTTTCTTAACCCTTCATCCCGATATTGCATTGATTAGCTCAGTGGATGCCGATCATTTAGATAT
>JBFFMB010000488.1:0-1848 GCA_041554455.1 Bacteroidales bacterium | reverse complement strand
TACATAATCGCCATAGGCTTGAATATATAGGATGTCGTCTAAATCAATTTTGTACATCTTTTTATCTGACTTAAGTATGATGTAATTTCCATTTGATTTATCCGGTTTTCCACCCTTGCTTAAGCGATCGCTGGCTTTGTTTACGGCTTTTATGAAGCGTTCAAAGCTAAAAGGCTTGAGCAAATAATCGATGGCATCCAATTCAAAGCCTTCAACGGCATAGTCTGAATAGGCCGTTGTAAAAATAACCAATGGGGGATTTTCAATAGACTTAAGCATGCTTATACCCGAGAGTTTGGGCATATTGATGTCTAAAAATATCAAATCAATCTGTTCCTTTTTGAGTACTTCTAAAGCTTGAAAAGCATCTTGGCATTGAGCAACCAATTGCAAACTGGGGGTATCTTTTATGTATGCTTCCAAGGTTTCTAGCGAAAGTGGTTCGTCATCCACAATGATGCAGCGTATATCACTCATAAATTATTCTTTTAGTGTTAGCTTTAAAATGACTCTAAAAATATTGGACTCTTCTATTATGTTCAATTCGTGATTGTCGGGATATAGAATATCGAGTCTTCGTTTCACATTCTGCAACCCAATGCCATGACTGTCATCATTTTCATTGCTTTCTCCTTTATTGTTTTCTGCACTAAAGCTCAGTTGATTCTTGCTGGTTTTAAGCTCGAATTTTGCATAAGTTTTTCCTGTATCTCCTTTTACACCGTGCTTGAAACTATTCTCAAAAAAAGGCATTAAAATCATGGGGGCAATTGTCAATTTAGTATCATCTAAATCAACCTTCAATTCAATGTTGGAATTTTGATCAATTCTAAGTTTTTGCAATTCCACAAAGTTTCTCAAGAATTGAATTTCGTCACTCAATTTTACAAAATCAGATTTAGTTTCATACAATACATAGCGCATCATGTCGGATAGAATTAAAATGGAGTCCCCTGTTTTGGGAGATGACTTCCGCGCAAGCGAATAAATATTATTTAAGCTATTGAATAAAAAATGGGGGTTGATTTGAAGTTTCAACGCCTTTAATTCACTGCTAATATTTTCACTTTCCAATCGAATAATTCTGTTTTCAGCCTCTAACATTTGAAACCAAGATTTACTTAGTTTAAGTAAGGTGCTGATTACAACAAAGGAAATGGTGAATTTCAGAATATCAAGAAATTCATAATAGGAAATGAAATAATAGCCTGGTAATAAATAATCAATTAAATCTTCAAACAAAATAATATTAAAGAAGGACCAAAGCCCCCAATTCATGATGGTTAAAATGCCATAAGGAATATATTGTCGCTTTGCTAAAAACCGAGGAATTAAATAAAGCACATTCATATAAACGGCACCAATAAGTCCCAACATAAACATAAAGGTGTAAATGAAGTCGATTTCGTCAATTGTATCTGAAAGTTGAAAAACTTTGAGCAGCACATAAAATGAAAGCAGCCAGAATACCATATGTTGCAGTATTCTGGAACTTTTACTATTTGTAACTGAGAACTTCATATTATTGTTTAAATGGAGATAAAACATCAGCATCTAGAAATGCTTTTTCATCATTCGCATATTTTGAAATAAATTTTTGCAATTCCTTAGTAGAGGCTGTTAAAACAATCCCGTCATCTTTGACTCGTTCATGTGCGATTCGAATTTTGTTCTCTGTAAATAATTTCTCAAGCCATTGCGGATCCATAAAATAAATGTGTGGATGACCGTCGATAATTTCTACTTTGGCAAAAGTATGTGCTGCCAATAAGTGTATGGCCAACATGTCATTCATATTGTCAAGGATTTTATTATCTCCAGGATATAAATCCATAAAATAATGCCCTC
>JBFFMB010000487.1:0-1851 GCA_041554455.1 Bacteroidales bacterium | reverse complement strand
TTCATTACCAGGAGCAGCAAATATTCCTCTCGAAGAATTAATGTCTCTTGAATGGAAGGATTATTTAAATCAAGAAAATATGGATGTTGTTTTCTTCTCGAATGGCGATATTTATGCTGAACAAGCATGGATGTTGGCAAGTCGTATGGGGTATAAAAATCTGTATATCATGAAAGGTGGACTAAATCGTTGGTTTGAAACGATCATTAAGCCTGTGATGCCCGAACAAACAGCTTCAAATACCGAAATTGATTTATATGAATTCCGTAAAGGGGCTAGTCAGTATTTTACTGGTGGTGAGTTGGTCTCTTCTGACGAAGGAACAACAGAACCTATTGTGGTGATTCGTAAGAAGAAATCCTCTGTTGTTGAGGGCGGGTGCTAATTAATTTTTTTAAAAGAATAGTGTAATGAAAGATACTAATTTACGTACAAATCGACTTTTAATAGCTGTTTTATTTTTTGTAGCCATTTTATTAATTGGCTTTATCACTTTGAGCAAACCTGATTTTGAATATGGACTCACCACCGCTGAAACGCTTCAGCAAATCCTTTCGTATGAAGATGAAATGATCCCTGATGAGGCTATGGAAATTGTTTCTAACGAAACGCCGGGCTATACATTCATTGATATTCGCAATCCTTATGAGTTTGTAAAAGGAAATATTGAGGGTTCTGTGAATATTCCTTTTCAAAATTTCTTAGCAGATGAAAATGTGGAATTTTTCAATGAGATGATGAATGACTCGGTAATCTTGATTGTGTATGGATGGGACCAAACAGAAGCGAATGGCCCGTGGATGACTTTAAAACAGCTGGGATATACCAATGTGAAAATCTTATTAGGGGGCTATGGATTTTATTCAGGCGAAACCTTTGATATGTATTCAGAGTCTGAAATTCCTCAATATTTTGTTGAAGAAGCAAAATACAGCTATGTTGAGATTATGGAGTCTTTTGCTAATGGAACTGTTGTTGACGAATCTTCAAATAATTTAGAAGTAGTCATCCCTGTTAGAAAGAAAAAGAAATCTGCTGTAGAAGGAGGTTGTTAATCTCTTAACCTAATTTGCAGATATTCTCCAGACGTTCTGGCTCTAGCAGATAGATTCTTTTCCCATCAATTTTAATGATCCCATCTTTTCTGAATTCAGATAAAATACGGATTACGTTTTCTGTGGTCATTTCAATTAGTTCGGCTATCTCACGACGTGAGATGGGCATATCAAAATCATCGGATTGATAGATGTGTGTTGAAAAATAGATGAGTATGTAAGCGATACGACCTCGTAAATGTTTCCGATTAATATCGAAACGAGTTTCAATAATGTCGTCATACATCTTACTCATTTTATTCAATATTTCTAATCCAAATATCCCATTCCGAGCGATCACTTCTTTTAGTGCTTCCAAATCTACCGAACACACGACAGTGTCTTCAAGGGCAGTGATTGAATATTTATAGGTTGATTGCGAAAAAATACTTAATAAGCTGATAAAATCTCTTGGTTTAGCGATGCTAATTATTTGATCTTTAAATAATGGGTTTTTTTTGAAGAGTTTGACAAGACCTTGTTTCAAGTACAAAAATGATTTGATTTCGGTCCCCTCTTCACTAATCAATTCTCCCTTCTTAAATGCAATTTCACGCTTACTTTTGTTAATAAAATTTAAATCTTCCGTATTTAAGTTTCCGAAAAGTAAGTTTTTGTAAATGCATGTTTTACAGTGGCTAGCGCCTATTATCTCTTTCATTCAAACTATCTTTTAAAAATAACATTCAATAATGTAAATACCATGATATATATCATATGTAGAAACTTGTATAGGTTATACTCCCTCCCTACTTTT
>JBFFMB010000486.1:0-1858 GCA_041554455.1 Bacteroidales bacterium | reverse complement strand
ATGCCTAAAGAAAGATGCCATTTCTGACGTTCTTCTTTCCAGTATTCATACCATTTCATTTCTTCACCTGGACGAACAAAAAATTGCATTTCCATTTGTTCAAATTCACGCATGCGGAAGATAAACTGACGAGCGACAATCTCATTTCGGAAAGCTTTTCCTATTTGAGCAATACCAAATGGAATTTTCATACGCCCGGTTTTTTGCACATTGAGGTAGTTTACAAAAATACCTTGAGCTGTTTCTGGACGTAAATAAATTTTATTGGAGTCTTCACTTAATGATCCTATTTGAGTAGAAAACATCAAATTAAATTGACGAACATCTGTCCAATTTTTTGAACCCGAAACAGGACAAGCAATTTCTAGATCTTCAATCAATTTTTTAATGCCATCCAAATCATTCGCATCCATGGCAGGATACAAACGATTTTTGATATCATCAATCTTTTTTTGATTATCAAGAACACGTTGATTTGTTGCTAAAAATTGCTCTTTATCAAACGATTCACCAAAACGTTTTTCGGCTTTATCAACTTCTTTATTTATTTTGCCTTCGATTTTAGCCATGAAATCTTCGACCAAAACATCCGCACGATAGCGTTTTTTAGAGTCTTTATTATCGATCATAGGATCGCTGAAAGCATCTACGTGACCAGAAGCTTTCCAGGTGGTAGGGTGCATGAAAATAGCCGAATCCAAACCGACAATATTTTCGTGATGGCGAACCATTGCATTCCACCAATATTGTTTGATATTATTTTTTAGTTCAACACCGTTTTGAGCATAATCATAAACCGCACTTAAACCATCATAAATTTCACTCGATTGAAATACAAAGCCATATTCTTTTGAATGGGCAATAATTTTCTTCAATAAATCTTCGTTATTTGCCATGCTGCAAAAATAGGAAATTTGTTAATGTGCCAATGTGTTAATTTGACAATTCCTTGATCGGTGAATTTGTGAATTTGATAATTGAAAGCGTTTAGGTGTTAAAGTGGTATTGTGTTATAGATCAGGCTTGAACAAGATGTATAAAAATCGAAATCAATGCGAAACTTTAATTCCCAAAGAAATCAATCACATTTCCTAAAGTACTGGTCGTGCCTTTATAAAGTTCAGAATAGCGACATTGGGTGCAACTTACCACTGTAAATTTCCGGTTTTGAATATTGAACATTTTAGAAAATCCACCACCGGTAGTTCTGATCGAATCGGTTTCGAAATGTTTATTGCCACATTTGGGGCATTCGTATTGTTTTCTCATCATTTTATTTTTTTACTAAAATAAAAAAACCTCCCGTAAAGGAGGTTCTTTATACAATATATTTTTACTTCGACAAGCTCAGTAAGCATATTAAAAATTATGCACCTAAAGTAGCAACCATCACAGCTTTGATCGTATGCATTCTGTTTTCAGCTTCGTCAAAAACGATACTTGCTTCTGATTCGAATACTTCTTCAGAAACTTCTAACCCATTCAAGCCATATTTTTGGAAAATCTCTTCTCCAACAGTGGTGTTTCTGTCGTGGAAAGCAGGAAGACAGTGCATAAATTTACAGTTTTTATTGCCTGTCAAATTCATCATCTCTGTATTCACTTGATAAGGTTTCAATAATTTAATTCTTTCATCCCATACTTCGTCAGCTTCGCCCATCGATACCCAAACATCAGTATATATGAAATCACAACCTTTAACACCTTCAGCAACATTATCAGTAACGATAATTTCAGCACCTGTTTCTTTTGCAATCTCTTTCGCTTGAGCTACTAACTCAGCAGTTGGTTGAACGCTTTTTGGAGCCACTGAACGGAATTTCATTCCCATTTTAGCCGCACCAATCATCAATGAATT
>JBFFMB010000485.1:0-1858 GCA_041554455.1 Bacteroidales bacterium | reverse complement strand
TAAGTGTCTCTTCATGAAGGAACTAAATTAATATTAATTTCTGAACGAATTTAAAAATAGATTCTATTCTGTTTTTAACCGACTGAGCACCATGAACAATTGCCGTTGTTACCATAAATTTCAGGAATGAGGAGAGGGAAAATACATGCTATGATCGTTTGCAATAAATGGCGCTTGATTATTTGGGGTATTTGTAAAACGGCTTCCTGAGGGTTTGTCCATTTCTCATTAACTCGCTTGATTACCAATATTTTGGATGGTAGTATTTACCAGTAAAGCTCGTTGTAATCAGGTGAAAAAGTTGTGAGGCAATGCATTCTTCCTTTTCCGGAAATCAGTTTGGGCATAAATACTTCCGGTGTATTGCCCGGTGGAGTCTGTCCGAAACAATTTCGGGTGCAAATACTTCTTGGATTAATCCTGGAGGTGTACGACCAAAATAAGCCTCTTTACTTTTAAGAAAATGTTGTTCTGATTGAATACAACTCGTAAAAACAAATCCAATTGATAATATAAGTAATAATTGTTTCATCCTATTTGCAGTCTGGATTGTACGGATGTAAGTTTTTATATCAGGGGGTTTATTGTTAACTTATAAATTTCCATAAAGTCAAAAACTTTACTTTTCCCTTTTGATTTTTTTTAATACACTTGAATTCACCCAATAAATATCACTTTTGTCATTTTTATCGTTATATCTGCTAAAGAAAATATATTTTTCATCAGGCGACAGGCATGGGCAAGACTCACCAAATTCGGTGCTACTAATTGAAGCATCAAGCTTAATAGGTTCTCCCCATTTATTTTCAATAGTTCTAAATGCAACAAAAATGTCACCACGGTGATTAAAAAGGATAAAACTTTCATCCCTTGAAACTGAAGCATGCAAACCAAAAGGAATGCTAGCAATTTCTGTTCTTGGATATTCACCATTTACCATTTCAGAGCGATAGGTTTTACGTTCATCGACATTGGAATAATACATGGTATGATTCTGTGTGAAGGTTGCCCAAAAAACCCTATTGGGTTTGTTAACAGGAGAATCTAGCAATTCTGCCGAGGACCAGCCATTTTCCTCTTTGAAGGATCGATATAAATTAGTACCACTTTCATCGCTAGCAGCGAAGTAAAGCATCTTCCCATCTACTGTATAAAAGGCTTCCTGCTCCCAGAGGTTTTTTTTACATAAATTAGCAACACTGGGATTAGACCAAGTCCCATCATCAAGCTTGTTTGTCACCATTAATCCTTCACCCGGATCTTCCGCAGTAAAAAATATTTCATCATAATTTGGAGAAATGGCAAGGCCGTATTCATACCTATCTTCAACAGAAATAAATCCTTTTGCAAAAATCTTAGGAATAGAATCTGGAGGATTGGCAAAAGGATTATAGTTAGTATGCTTCGGATTGTTTTGGCCAAAGGCTAGTGGAACTATAGCTAGAAAAAGGGCAATTAGGTTGATTGTTTTTTTCACTTTTATTAAATTTAAAATTATTTTTTTACTAAAACGTTTCTCAGACTATCTGCATTTTGATGATGCTTCTGAGCACTTATGCTATCGTTTAAACTGAGATAAATATCTCCAAGTACTTTGTTAATAGTTATGTTTTCGGGATGATGAACTAAAAACTGCTTATAATTTTTAACAGCATTTAAAGTGTCATTTTTACCCATAAATGCATCTCCCAAATCGTAGTAAGAATGATAAAAAGTTGAATCGATTTCTAGGGCACGTTTGTAATACCAAACAGCCATTTCATAATCCTCCGACCATTGCGAAGCCATACCTGCCAGCCATGCTGCAATTTTACTATTCGGGTATTGGGTGTAAACTTCATTGTATTGCTTACGTGCT
>JBFFMB010000484.1:0-1866 GCA_041554455.1 Bacteroidales bacterium | reverse complement strand
GCAGCTAGAAGAGCTTCTGCTAAAAGCATTGTTGCTGTTATCCCCTATTTTGGTTTTGCTCGTCAAGATCGTAAAGACAAACCACGGGTCCCAATTTCAGCAAAATTAATTGCAAACCTTTTAACGGCTGCTGGAGTAAATCGCGTTATTACACTTGATCTTCATGCAGATCAAATCCAAGGATTCTTTGATGTTCCGGTAGATCACCTTTATGCCTCATCTTTATTTAGCGATTATTTGAATGGATTGAATTTGCCTAATCTTACAATGGCTTCTCCTGATACTGGAGGAACTCGTAGAGCAGCAGCCTATGCAAAAAACTTAGGGACTGATTTTGTTATTTGTTACAAACAAAGAGCAAAACCAAACGAAGTTGCTACAATGTCTTTGATTGGGGATGTTAAAGGACGAGATATTATTATTGTTGATGATATCATTGATACTGCGGGTACCATTACCAAAGCAGCTGTACTGATGATGGAAAATGGAGCTTCAAGTGTGCGTGCAATGTGTACTCATCCTGTATTTTCTGAATTAGCTTACGATCGTTTAATTAATTCTCCGTTTACCGAAATTGTGGTAACGGATACTATACCATTAAAACAAGAACACGAAAAATTTAAAGTACTATCAACTGCTGATCTTTTTGGAGAAGTCATTCATCGAATAGATAGCAAGCAGTCGATTAGTTCATTATTTCAATTTTAATAAACAAATAATTACAATTATGAAAAATGTATCATTGAGCGGTTCTCTTCGCGAGAACGTAGGGAAAAAAGATGCAAAAAAACACAGAAAACTAGGTAAAGTACCTTGCGTTTTGTATGGTGGAAAAGAACAAATCCACTTTATTGCAGAAGAAAGAGATTTTAAAGACATTATTTTTACTCCTGATGTCCATATTATTAATTTGACTTTAAATGGAAAAAAAGTAGATGCGATTTTACAGGATATTCAATATCACCCTGTAACAGACCGTATTTTACATGTTGATTTTTTGGAAATATTTCCTGGAAAACAAGTTGTGATTGCTATTCCTATTGCGTTAGAAGGAACTGCACCTGGTGTAATCAAAGGGGGTCGTTTAATTAAGAAAATCAGAAAAATTAAGGTTAAAGCCTTAGTTGAAAATTTACCTGATCAAATTGTTGTTAATATTTCAAAACTTGATATTGGTGGAAGAATAAAAGTTGGTGACTTATCGGTGAACAATATTACATTCTTAGATAATCCTAATTCTATTGTTGTAGGTGTATTCTCTGCCCGTGTAACGGTTGCTGTTGAAGATGAGGAAACAGAAGATGAAGAAGGAACTGAAGGTGGTGAAGAAAAACCAGCAGAAGCAGCAGAATAGATTATTCTAACATTCTATAAATAGAGGGTATAAAGTTTATTCATAACTTTATACCCTTATTTTTTACAAGCATGAAATATTTAATAAGCGGTTTAGGAAACATTGGAGATGAATACCAAAACACACGGCATAACATTGGGTTTATTGTTTTGGATGCATTAGCTCAACAAGGCAAGGTTGAGTTTGTGCCTGGGCGGTTAGCCTCTGTCGCTAAAATGAAATTCCGTGGTCGTACTCTTGTTTTAATCAAGCCTGCTACCTATATGAATTTGAGTGGTAAGGCTGTGAAGTATTGGTTGAATCAGGAAAAAATTCCTATTGAAAATTCTTTAACCATTTTGGACGACATTTCCTTACCTACTGGAAAATTTCGAATGAAAATGAAAGGTGGAGATGGTAGTCATAATGGCTTGACTAGTATTATTGAGCATGTGGAAACCCTCGAATTTCCACGTCTCCGAATAGGTATTGGTAATGATTTTGCTCGGGGTTTTCAATCGGAATATGTATTG
>JBFFMB010000483.1:0-1886 GCA_041554455.1 Bacteroidales bacterium | reverse complement strand
GATCCTGAAATTTTCATCCTGTAATGGTTTTAGAAACATTGCAGCCGACGAAAGAATAGCAGCAACAATGATCACCATCACACTTGCATATCGGAAAATATAAAAATTACTATACATAATTTTTTGCTTTTTTATTATAAAGATTAAGCTTTCGCTCGTTTAAGTCTTTTCTTGATATTTGATTCAACCACATAATGATCAATGAGTGGAGCAAATACGTTCATTAATAATATTGCCAACATCATTCCTTCAGGATAAGCTGGATTGAATACACGAATCAGAACCGCAATTAGTCCGATCAGGAATCCATAAATATATTTACCTCTGTTGGTTTGAGAAGCTGTTACTGGATCCGTAGCCATAAACACTGCACCAAAAGCAAAGCCACCCATTATTAAATGATAGTAGGCTGGGATGTTCATATAATCATTCAATCCCCAAAGATTGAATAAGCCACCCATGACCATCGCACCAACAACAGTTGATAGCAATATACGCCAGCTAGCAACACCTGTTCCTAAAAGGATCAGTGCTCCAAATATTATTAATAGGGTTGATGTTTCTCCAATCGATCCGGGAATAATTCCGATGAACATTTCTAAAGGACTTGGAAGAGCATCCATATTTCCTACTAAAAGATCTCCTAAAGGAGTCGCTCCTGAAAAAGCATCTAATTTATCCGAGATCCATACTTTATCGCCCGACATATCCGAAGGATACGCAAAGAATAAAAAGGCACGTGCAGTTAAAGCTGGATTCAGAATATTCATTCCGGTTCCACCAAAAACTTCTTTACCAATAATTACCGCAAAAGCTGTAGCAACGGCAACCATCCACAATGGAATATCTGGAGGAAGAGTTAAAGGAATCAACATACCGGAAACGAAGAAACCCTCGTTTACCTCGTGTCCACGTTTTTGGGCGAAAATGATTTCAATCCCCAATCCTACTACATAGGTTACTATTATTATTGGTAATACTTTGAGGAATCCATAAAAAAAGATTTCCCAAAATTCGGCAGTTACACCTTGTGATAAAAAATGTAATCGACCAACGTTCCACATTCCAAAAAGCATGATTGGCACTAAAGCCAATACAACCCAGATCATAGTCCGTTTCATGTCAACGCCATCACGTATGTGACTTCCTTTTGTTGTAACCTTATCGGATACAAAGAAAAGCGTTTCAATCGCATCGTAAGTTGAGTGAAGCATTTCAAACTTCCCACCTTTTTGTACATGCGGTTTAATATTGTCTAATATTTTTCTAATTGCTTTCATTAATCTGTATAATGATTTAACACTTATTTAGCTCATTTCTTTTCTCATCAAGTCTAATCCTTTACGGATGACATGCTGAATCTCAATTTTTGAAGTATCAATATATTCACAAAGGGCGAAATCTTCTTCATCTACTTCATAAATACCTAAATTTTCCATCGCATCAATATCTTCAATCATACAAGCTTTGATGAGTTGAATAGGATAAATGTCCAATGGCATCACTTTTTCAAACTGACCCGTCACAACAATGGCGCGTTCGCCTCCATTTAAATTGGTATTTAAAGCATATTGCTTTTTAGGTGTTAACCACGATAAAGCAGTACGATAAAAACTATGTTTTTTAAAACTTGGGAACATCCATCCAAAGAATGCATATTGATTGCCTTCAGGTATAACCGTTACTTGAGAATGATAAAATCCGACATAACCCGTATTTTCAACTCTTTCACCAGTCAATACATTACCACTAATGACTCGCTTATTAACATTCGTAACATTATCCTGAATCATAGACTCAACGGATGCACCAATCATTGTTTTAAAATACTTAGGACTTTTAACTTCTGAACCACATAAAGCAACAATACGTTGAGCATTTAGTCT
>JBFFMB010000482.1:0-1886 GCA_041554455.1 Bacteroidales bacterium | reverse complement strand
TTTCATGATACAAATTAAAAAATTTGCTTTTAATGCTTTCCAGGTGAATACAATTTTGCTTTACGATGAAACAAAAGAATGTATTATTATAGATGCAGCCTGTTATGAGGATAGCGAACGCAAAGAACTTGTCGAGTTTATCAAGACCCATGAATTAAAGCTTATAAAACAAGTAAATACTCACTGCCATGTGGATCATATACTAGGTTGTAATTTTGTGAGCGAATATTTCAAGGCCGATCTTGAAATTCATAAAGAAGGAGAATTCTTTTTGAAAAATGCTGTTCAACATGGAATGAGTTTTGGGTTTTCTCTCGAAGAACCAATCAAACCCTCTCAATATATTTCTGATGGAGATATTATAAAATTTGGTCAGTCAAGTCTGAATGTACTTTATACTCCAGGGCATGCCAACGGAAGCATTTGCTTGTTGAATAAAGAACAAAAATTTGTAATTGTTGGAGATGTTTTATTTAATGGCAGTATAGGTCGCACTGATCTACCCACCGGTGATTTTGATGTCCTAAAACAAAGCATACACGAAAAATTGTTTGTGCTTGATGAAGATGTAATTGTTATTCCAGGTCATGGCCCAGATACGACTATCGGTTTCGAAAGAAAAAGCAACCCCTTTGTAGGTCTGGGATATTAGGATTACAATTCGGCTATAATACGATCTATATCAATTTTATTCATGCAATCAAAATGAGTTTTTGGGCATTTTGAATAACCAATTTTACTGCATGGGCGACACTTCAAGCCATGTACTTGAATCATACTCATTTTGTGGGTTTGATCTTGGGGGAAATAAGGATACATCCCAAAATCAGGGCTTGTATTTCCCCACAAAGAGATGAGTGGTTTTTTGAAAGCAGCCGCAATATGCATTAAACCTGTATCATTTGTGATAATTTGATCGGCTAATTTAACAAGTGAGGCTGATTGATTTAAGCCAAATTTCCCACAACTATTCCATACTTTTTCATTCGTAGATCTAAGGATTTCTTCACCCATTTCAAAATCATCAGGGCCACCCAGAAGAACAAAAGGTTTATCCGCTTTTTTAATAAGTTCTACCCATTTATCAATTGGGAAAAGTTTAGTTTTGTGCTGTCCACCAATGACAGCGCCAATAAAACCATCCCGATAATGAAATGGTAAATCTGGCATAGAGAATTGATCATTCTCAGAAATAAAATAATCCAAACCCATACCGTCATTCTTAATACCCAGTGATTTTGCAGTTTCCAGATAGCGATCAACAATATGACATTTTGGTAAACGATTAATTTTAAAATTCACTAAAAAGAACTTCTCAACATTCAACTTTTGGAAGCTTTTCGTTTTAACTCTCAGCCGTATTTTTAACAAAAAAGTCCGAAGATTTTTGTGAAGATCGAGCACCAAATCAAACTTTTCCTTTTTTAACTCTCCTAATACCTCATCCATATGCGTATTCATATAATGGATTTTATCCAGATAGGGATTGCATTCTAAAACCGGGGAAAAGGTTTTCTTCGTCAGATAATGTAATTCTACAGCGGGAAGTTGTTTCTTTAAACATCGAATAAGTGGTGTTGTTAAAACAATATCTCCAATAGAGCTAAACCGAATAATGAGTATTTTCTTCAAACTTAAGATGTTTGTGCAAATATAAGGAAATGACATGAATCAACATATACCCAACAATTTTACATTTCCGAAAGATTTAATTTTAAAGCACTCAATTTATTATAATTTTGCACTATGGTTT
Source organism: Bacteroidales bacterium (assembly GCA_041554455.1). Taxonomy (GTDB): domain Bacteria; phylum Bacteroidota; class Bacteroidia; order Bacteroidales. The sequence continues at coordinate 133 of JBFFMB010000482.1, read as the reverse complement.
TAACGGATACGCATACTCACTTATATCTTGATCATTTTGATAATGACCGTCGTGAAGTTGTTAAAAATGCTATTGATAAAGGAATTCAATATATGTTGATTCCAAATATTGATAGCCAATCGATAGACGGTAT
>JBFFMB010000481.1:0-1894 GCA_041554455.1 Bacteroidales bacterium | reverse complement strand
TTTCAACAGGGTATTGGAAACTCAAAAAGACCCCTTCTCGGGCTCTGTCTTCAGGAGGGAGTTCCAAAATGTTTTTTCCATTGTAAATGATCTCACCTTGGGTGATTTCATAACCTTCGCGACCTGTGATGGCGGCAGCCAGAGTACTTTTACCTGTTCCGTTTGGGCCCATGATTGCATGAACCTCACCATGATTCACGCCTAAATTCAATCCCTTGATGATTTCTTTTCCGTGAATTGAAACATGTAAATCTTTAATATTCAATAACATTTTATATAATCTTTTAATTATCTATACTTTATCCTACACTACCCTCTAGGGTAATTTGAAGCAATTTCTGTGCTTCGACAGCAAATTCCATTGGCAATTTATTCAAGACTTCTTTGGCATAACCATTCACAATTAATCCAATGGCATTTTCCGTTTCTATCCCTCTTTGATTGCAGTAAAATAATTGATCTTCCGAAATTTTTGAGGTCGTAGCCTCATGCTCAATCACCGAAGATTTATTATCTGCTTTGATATAAGGGAAGGTATGGGCTCCACAACGATCGCCTAGAAGCAGCGAATCGCATTGCGAGAAATTCCGGGAATTTTCGGCACGCTTGGTAATTTTCACCATCCCACGATAACTATTATGACTTTTGCCCGCAGAAATACCTTTTGATATGATTGTACTCTTAGTGTTTTTACCAATGTGAATCATTTTGCTTCCGGTATCGGCTTGCTGATAATTATTGGTAACGGCTACTGAATAAAATTCGCCCACCGAATGATCACCCATTAAAATACAAGACGGATATTTCCAGGTAACCGCCGAACCTGTCTCCACTTGAGTCCAAGAAATTTTTGAATGTGCTCCTTGGCACTTTCCTCTTTTAGTCACAAAATTGTATATGCCTCCAACCCCTTCTTTGTTCCCAGGATACCAGTTTTGAACAGTTGAGTATTTAACCTCAGCATTATTCATAGCCACAATCTCTACAATGGCTGCATGCAATTGATTCTCATCACGCATTGGCGCTGTACAACCTTCCATATAACTCACATAAGTATCATCTTCTGCTATGATTAATGTTCGCTCAAACTGACCTGTATTAGCCGCATTAATTCGGAAATAAGTCGACAGTTCGATCGGACATCTCACTCCTTTAGGGATAAAGCAAAATGAACCATCGCTAAAAACAGCTGAGTTTAATGCCGCAAAATAATTATCGGTATAAGGAACTACGCTCCCCATGTATTTTTTTACTAAGTCGGGATGATTTTGAACCGCTTCACTAAAAGCGCAAAAAATAATACCATGTTTTGAAAGGGTATCTTGAAAAGTTGTTTTCACCGAAACACTGTCGATAACAGCATCTACAGCCACACCTGAAAGTTTTTTTTGTTCATCCAGAGAAATTCCTAAACGATTAAAAGTGTCCAATAATTCTGGATCAACCTGATCCAAGCTTTCCAATTCTTGTTTCTTTTTGGGAGCTGCATAATAAATAATATCCTGATAATTAATCTTCGGATAATTAATATGCGCCCAATTGGGTTCCTTCATTTTTTGCCAGTGGCGAAAAGCTTTCAAGCGGAACTCCAACATAAACTCAGGTTCTTTTTTCTTGGCAGATATAAAACGAACTGTAGATTCATCTAAGCCCATTGGAGCCAGATCATTTTCAATATCAGTTACAAAACCGTATTTATACTCACTCTGAGTTACTTCGTCTAGTATGTTATTTTTCTCCTCACTCATTTCCTCTGTATCTAATAGACCTATTTGTATTAAGTTTAAATAAGAATAGGGCTGCAAATATACGTAAAATATGAATCTTAACCCAAATTTGGATTGAGATATTTCATAATTTTGCAGCCGCAACGAATTGTTGTATTTTTAAAGAA
>JBFFMB010000480.1:0-1900 GCA_041554455.1 Bacteroidales bacterium | reverse complement strand
TATTCATTATGCAGAAAGAGATCTAAATTATCTTGACTCTTGGATGGAAATTGGAGACGGAATATTTAATCAGCTTGATAAAGCAAAAGACTATATTAGAAATGGGGATTATGATAAAGCTGCTGTGATGATTAAGGTAGCGAAAAACGCCCTAAGTGGACGATTAAATGGAGTTCTTAATAAAACGTTTAAAAATAGTAAGGAGCGTAAACGTCTCAGTGCTTATATTCAAAGAGCAATCAGAGATTTAAGTTATGCTGAACGCTATTTATAAAGCTAATTAATTAAAATATTGAAAGGTCCTTGTTGTCAAATAAGGACCTTTTTTTTAAATGCAAAGCATTAGATCAGCATTATTTTTTTTGTGAAAATGCTATTTGAATGGCTGAAACGAATGATATATTGCCCTTTGGGCGAAGAAGAAAGATCAATATTCTTAATATATGAGCCATATATTTCGCCAATAAATTCCTTGTAAATCTGTTTGCCTTGTATGTCATAAATAAAAACTTCAGCTGGTCCTGAGTCGTGAGCATTGAACTTTAATTGGAATTGTCCTAGAGATGGATTTGGACTTAGGATAATCCGATCACTTTCTCGTTCAATCGATTCATCAACCCCAACCGGAAATGAAGTAATGGCTAAGCCCCTCCCATGAGTGGCTGCTAAAACAGTGTGATCAGATTCTCGGATTTCAAGCATATCAACACGAACATTTGCAAGTCCATCATTTACAGAAATCCATTCAGGCGTTATTTCATCTAATTGATCGGTATACCAAACGCCAATTTCAGTTGCAATAAGAGCTCTCTTTGCATTAGTGGGGTGATAAATAGCCCATCGGATGGGCATGTCCGGTAAATTACCTTCTTTTTCTTCCCAACTTATTCCACCATTATAGGTTTGCCAAATGGAAGAAACTCCATAATTAGAAAAGGTGACTAATAAACTATCTTCTGAGCCTCCAATGGCTATGCTTGAAATATTCCCCAACGGGAAATTTTGATCGCCAATTTCTGTTGAATTTGGATTTATGTTTGCGTTTTGCACCTTAAATAATCTTCCAGACTGAGTTCCTGCAAAAAGGCTAGTAGAACTAGTTGTATGAGGAGACACTTTAATATGAGAAAATGGGACATTGACATTTTGAGTGATCGTAATGAAACTACCTCCTAAATCAACATTATCCGTGATATTTGTGTATTTAATTAACTGGTTTTTATATTGATTTTTAAATCCTGTGGCATTAGCATAAAGGATATTTAAATTGTCGTCATAATCAACAGGATTGATAAAAATACCTGATCCAATATCATAGAACGTTCGATTACTCCCGATATAAGAATTAACGGTATTATGAAAATAATATATATTATGATAAACAGAAGTAATAATTGTATTCGGATTTGTTTTGTCGATAAAACAATAAGCCCCATCTCCACCACTGATCGCATTATTATTACTTATTGCTTGATTCGTATAATACACCGTCCCGTTGTCTTGTAACCCTCCAATATACATTGATACACCTGCACGAGGATCTATCGCGCAACTATAAAATTGAAGACAGTTGAAGGAATTATTACGCTCCTCAAAATTAGGGATATTGGCTGTTGAGTTCGAACTCATAAACACACCCCCATCGGTGCAAACCAATAATTGATTTGGATTTGATGGATTAAACATATAATTATGAATATCGGCGTGAATGTATTGGAGTGTCTGACCTCTCCAATCTGATAGTTTGGTCCAGGAGGTTCCTCCATTTTCACTTTTATAGCAATCTAAACCTCCAATAAATAATTTATCTGGATTGCTTGGATGAACGATCACACATAAGGCATGCCAACCAATTGTTGCCCAATAAAAATCTTGTGTCGATGGGTTATTCATTAGTGTC
>JBFFMB010000479.1:0-1908 GCA_041554455.1 Bacteroidales bacterium | reverse complement strand
TATTTCCCATTGGTGTGTAAATTTTCGATCCTTGGATTGAACAACAAATTGAGTTTTAAAACCTACTTCAGCTTTAAACTGAGGAATGTTTTCAAAAAACCATTGAGTCATTTGATTTAATTCAGTAATTGCAGCCCAAACTTCTTTAATCGGTTTACTGAAGTTTTGTTCAACGATGATGTCATTGCCAGGGTTCTTCATTTTTTTTACAATTTTAAAGCGTTATAAAGAACTTCAATTGGATGAAGGGCAATTCTTCCTGTTCCATCTTTAATTTGGTGTCGGCAGCTAGTTCCAGGCGCTGAAATGATGGTGAAATCATCCGATTTTCGAACTTCAGGGAATAAAACCAATTCGCCCACTTTCATTGACAGATCATAATGTTCTTTTTCGTAACCAAAAGCACCAGCCATTCCACAACAACCCGATTTGATTTCAGTCACCTCATAGTTTTCTGCCAAGGAAAGCATCTCTTTTGTTGGACCTGTGGTTGCTAGAGCTTTCTGGTGACAATGCCCGTGTAATTTTATCGTTTGAAATTCATTAGAAAATTGCTCTTTGCTAATCTTGCCTTTCTTAACTTCCCGCATAATAAATTCATCAAACATTAAAGCATTTTTACCCAATGCTTTCGCATCTTTGGCCAAATCTTTCATGACCAGTTCAGGGTATTCATCTCTGAATGTTAGAATGCCGGATGGCTCAATTCCTATTAAAGGGTGTTCTTCGTTAATAATATTTTTTAGAAGCAATACGTTTTTATGAGCTAAAATTTTTGCCTTTTTGAGTAATCCTTTGGATAAATAAGTACGTCCACTTTCGGCATGTTTCGGGATGATAACCTCATAGCCTAGCTTATTTAATAGTTTAATGGCAGTTATGCCAATCTGGGTGTCGTTGTATTCTGTGAATTCATCGGCAAATAAATAAACTTTTCCAATGGGATTTGGAATGCTGGCATTATGTTTTTTTACCCATTTCCGTAAAGTGATTTTAGCCAGCGTTGGAATGCTCCGTTTGGGTGCAAAACCGAGTAGTTTTTTTGTGATTCCTGATAAGAAAGCATTGCTAACAAAGAAATTAAAAAGCGAAGGAATAAGAGCTCCCAAACTATTTAGTTTTGTAATATTTGCAATTAATAATGATCGAAGTGGAATACCATTCGAATTATAATAATGCTGTAAAAACTCTGCTTTATATTTGGTGATATCAACGCTTGATGGGCATTCTGATTTACAGCCTTTACAGGATAAACATAAGTCCAAAACATCATAAACTTCTTTATGATTGAAAGGGTTTTTCTTATCGGAATTAGTTAGAAACTCACGCAAAATATTGGCTCTGGCACGAGTGGTTTTATCTTCATCTTTAGTGGCCATAAAACTTGGACACATGGTCCCTCCGATGATCTCACTTTTACGGCAGTCGCCTGAACCATTGCATTTTTCAATCGCCCGAAGCAAGCCATTTTCTTTTGAAAAATCAAAATAGGTGTTAAACCTTCTGGTTTCTTGTCCTGGTTTGTAGCGAAGAAAAGTATTCATCTTCGGCGTGTCAATAATTTTATTGGGATTGAAGATATTCTCTGGATCCCAAGCTTTCTTGAGGTCTTTTAATAATTGGTAGTTTTTCTCTCCAATCATTAAAGGAATAAACTCACCTCTTAATCGTCCATCGCCATGCTCACCACTCAGTGAACCCTTGTATTTCTTAACAATATGAGCTGTTTCTAAAGCTACAGTATGGAAAAGTTCAACATCTTTCGGGTCTTTTAAATTAAGCACTGGCCGAAGATGTAATTCGCCAGTGGCAATATGGGCATAGTAAACACAACTTAAATCATGTTTTTTCAGCATTGCATCAAACTCATCAATAAATTCAGGCAATACTTTTGGATTAACGGCTGTG
>JBFFMB010000478.1:0-1917 GCA_041554455.1 Bacteroidales bacterium | reverse complement strand
GCTCATGGCGAACCTCCCTCAACCTACGCAATAGCCAAAAAAAATAATATCTTGTTGATAGATGCAAGTTGTAAAATTGTGCTCAACCTGCAAAAGAAAATTGAAAATGTTTATAAGGAAATTCTCAATATTGACGGACAATTATTAATTTTTGGAAATAAGAAACATCCTGAAGTGATTGGATTGAATGGCTTTGCTAATTTGAAGGCCATTATCATCGAAAAAACGGATGATTTATCAAAAGTAAATTTCAATAAGCCAATTCGCTTATTTGCACAAACAACTAAAAGTGTGCATGATTTCCGGATACTTATTAAAGAGATCATGAAACGAATTCCTCGGGATGCTGATTTTAAATTTGAAGAATCGATATGTAAGCAGGTTTCGGGAAGAGAATCTAGTATGTTGCTATTTGCAGAGGATCATGATGTGATCATTTTTATTGGAGGCAAGAAGAGCTCTAATGCTCGGTTTTTATTTAATATCTGCAAAACAGCGAATAAAAATTCTTACTTTATCAGCGATAAAAGTGAGTTGAAAAAGCACTGGTTTATAAACGTTAGTTCTGTTGGAATAAGTGGTGCTACTTCAACTCCTCGTTGGCAAATGGATGAATTGAAATTTAGAATTGAAGATTTATGTATCTAAAAAAACTTATACTCAGTAATTTTAAAAATTGCAGTGAAGCTGATTTGCAGTTTTCGCCCAAGATTAATTGCTTTGTTGGGGATAATGGAGTGGGGAAGACCAATTTATTGGATGCGATTTATTATCTCTCATTTTGCAAGAGTTATTTCAATTCGGTTGATATGCAAAATATTAAGCATGAAGAACCTTTTTTCGCAATTCATGGTACCTACCAAAAAAATGGAGGAAGTGAGGATCTGTTAAGCTGTATCCAAAAGCGTGCTGCCAAAAAACAATTCAAACTTAATAAAAAGGAGTATGATCGATTGGCTGACCATATCGGCTATTTCCCTTTGGTGATGATTTCTCCCTACGATCGGGATTTGATAAATGACGGAAGTGATGTTCGTCGGAAATATATTGATGGTGTGATTTCTCAATTTGATCATTTATATTTGGATGACTTACTCAATTATAACAAAGCCCTTACACAACGTAATGCATTGCTGAAAAGTTTTGCTGAGATGCGATTTTTTGATGCTTCTTCCATCGAAATTTGGGATGACCAAATTGTTGGACTAGGAAAACGCATTTTTGAAAAACGTCAATCTTTTTTAAAGGAGTTTGCTCCGATATTTCAACATTATTTTGAATTTATTTCGGGGGGGAAAGAACAAGTGTCTATTCAATATGAATCGCAGTTAGAGGAAGACGATTTGATGAGCTTGTTAAAGTCTGCTCTTAGTCGTGATCGGAAAGTTAGATATACAACGGTAGGTATTCATAAGGATGATTTATTGTTTAATATTGGCGACTATCCGATTAAAAAATTTGGTTCTCAAGGACAGCAAAAATCCTTTGTGATTGCCATCCGATTAGCTCAATTTGATTATACCAAAAATATTAAAGGCTTTAAACCGGTTTTATTGTTTGATGATATTTTTGATAAATTGGATGATTCGCGAGTAGAACAAATTATAGCTTTGGTCAGTGATAATAATTTCGGACAAGTTTTTATTACCGATACTCAAAGACAACGCACACAGAAAATATTCAATAGGGTTCAAATTGATCATAAAATATTTGAAGTTGATAACGGAAAAGTAAGTCTTAGTGAAAATCTAATAAATCCTGAAGTATGATAAAAAAATCAAATGAATCAACTTTAGGTCAAGCTATTCAACAATTTATTGATTCATATCGTATGGATGATAAATTGCGTGAAGTGAGTATAATTAATGCCTGGGAACCAGTTGTTGGGAAAATGATCGCCTCGCACACCACAAAATT
>JBFFMB010000477.1:0-1917 GCA_041554455.1 Bacteroidales bacterium | reverse complement strand
TTGACGATTTAATGACTCTTTGTGAAGCGGATATTACTTCTAAAAATCCGATAAAGGTGAAGCGATACATGAAAAATTTTGAAATCGTTCGCCAAAAACTTGTTGAAATTGAACAAAAAGACCATTTGCGGAATTGGCAGCCTCCTATTACTGGAGATGTTATTATGAAAACCTTCGGGATCGAACCATGTAAAAATGTTGGGATTATAAAAATGGCCATCCGTGAAGCTATTTTAGAAGGGGATATTCAGAATAATTATGATGAGGCTTTTGAGTTGATGGTTAAAGAAGGTGCAAAATTGGGATACTCCCCAAAATAAAGAATAATGGGAGAACCAAAGAAAAAATTGATCGTGATAGCCGGGCCTACGGCAGTTGGTAAAACAAGTTTTGCAATTAAACTTGCTCAGGCATTAAATACTGAAATTATCTCAGCGGATTCCCGGCAGTTTTATAAAGAGATTTCTATCGGCACTGCAAAACCAACTCCAGAAGAACTTGCTCTGATTCCTCATCATTTGATCAGTAGTTTATCAATCAATGAATATTATAATGTTTCAAAATTTGAGAATGAAGTTTTAGCATTGCTTAAAAAATTGTTTTTAAAATACGATACGGTTGTTATGGTTGGTGGATCCGGATTGTATATTGATGCGGTTTGTCAAGGGATTGATGAATTGCCTGATGCAGATGAAAAACTTCGATTGGAATTGAACAATAGCTTTAATGAGAAGGGTTTGGAGTTTTTATTAATGGAGCTTAAAAAACTAGATCCAGATTATTTTGAAGTGGTTGATAAATCTAATCCTAAAAGAGTTTTAAGGGCCTTAGAGGTGATCAAAGAAACGGGTAGAACATATACCGAATTGAGAAAGAATTTAAAGAAGAAACGATCATTTGAGATACAAAAATTTTGTTTGAATAGAGATCGAGAAGAGTTATTTGAGCGTATCTCAATCAGAGTTGATCAGATGTTGGCTGAAGGTCTCCTTGATGAAGTAAAACAGCAAATACCTAATCGAAATCTTAATTCTTTGAATACTGTTGGGTATAAGGAGATTTTTAAATATTTAGATGGTGAACTAAGTCTTGAACAAGCCATCACTGATCTAAAAACAAATACTCGTCGTTATGCTAAACGACAGCTTACCTGGTTTAAACGTGATGATTCATATACTTGGGTTCATCCAAATGAAATTGCAAAAGTGATTGAATCTATTTAGAGTGATATTCTATCAATCCAGGAATAGGAGATTTTTCAACTGAATTTATTGAAAGATCGAATTCAGCAGCAACTTCATTCAATAAGTTTTCATAAATCAATGCCACGCTCCCCATAAATTTGAGAGGAAGGCTTTTGTAGTTGGAGTAGTTGATAATATAGGTTTCAAAAAATAATCGGATTGATGTTTTTACTAGCTCTTTTATGAACGGATGATCAATGTTGTCAGCCACGAAAATACTAAAAGATGATAAAAATTTATTAGGATTTTCTTGATTATAAATCTGATCCAGGATATACTCAATACTAAGATTAAATTTTTCTTTAGCCAATAATTTTATATCTGATGGTAGTTTATTTCTCAAATAATCTTCAATAAACAATTTTCCAATATGAGTTCCACTACCTTCATCTGCAAAAAAGTATCCAAGCGATGGAATGTTTTGAATAATATCTTTCCCATTATAAACACAAGAATTTGACCCAGTTCCTAAAATACATGCAATTCCTTTTTCTTTTTTTAATAGTCCTCTTGCAGCGGCAAGTAAATCATGTTCCACTTCAATATGAATTCCGGGGAATGATAACTCTAAGATTGATATGGTGGTTTTCTTTTTTTTCTCAGTTGAAATACCAGAGCCATAAAAAAACAGGGATTCCAAAGGAGTGTTATCTATCATTGGAATCACTGTTTT
>JBFFMB010000476.1:0-1921 GCA_041554455.1 Bacteroidales bacterium | reverse complement strand
TCTTGATGTTTTATTATCATTCATTTCTTCTGCAAAAGCTACAGGATGAATTCCTTGTTGAATGATGCCGGTTGCACTGGGGATTGCCCGTGCAATATTTGTGAATCCACCTAAAATCTCTCTTATTTTTTGAATATTGATTTTAGGTGCTAAGGATAAAATAATAGAATCTGTTTTTAGAAAAGACTTAATAGAGTTTACTGTTTCTATAATGATCGGGGGATGTACTGCTAAAATAACAATGTCGCATTTTGCAGCTAATTCAATGTTTTTGCTTTCGCAAATGGCTTCAGGAATACGTGTTTGGAGGTTTTCTAAGACATTCTTGTCTGGATCATAAACAACGATTTCACTAAATGAAACTTTAGCCATTTCAAATCCATGAAGAAAAATGCTAGTGATTCGTCCACCACCAATAAATCCAATTGATTTGTTTTTCATATTTGAATATTTAATGTTAAATACCAAATATAGTAATAAAATAGATATGTTATTTAATGGAACTCGGAACTTTCAATCTAATTCTGAGTTGTTACCCAATTATAGGCAGCTTCTTTAGTGCTAAAAGGACATAATTGAAACTCGGGGTGTTTATTCTTAAATAGCAAAGGCAGAATAACTTTTGTGCTATCAGTAATTTGAGCTATCTTAATATGTTTAAGCGTTTCATAATTATCCAGAAATAATTTTTCCAAGACCTCAATTTCATCCACTTCTATGTTTATGTTCGCTTGCATGAAATCCGTAATGATTCCTTTGCATTCGTACAAAGTTAATTTGTGATAAATAGTTTTTACCCAAGATGATAACATATCCGATATTTGAATAGTGCCACTGAATGTTCGTATCAGGATTTGATCTTTTTCGTTATAATTATAGTCCACCTCGCATTTCATCACCCTCTGCATTTAAAAAATTAAATGCAAAAATATATAAAAAAGCAATACCTAAATTATTAATTATTTGTTGGCAAATTCATCCATTATTAAAGGATTGAAGCCAGAGAAATTATCACTAAACATATACTCAAATAAATAATCTTTAAAAAGCTTGCTCACGTTCTTTTTCTACATCTGCAATTGTTTTGGGTTTTTGTTTGCCCAATAACCGTTTGCCATCAGTTGTAATTAGGAAATCTTCTTCATTACGCAAACCTCCAAAATTTCGATATTCTTCAATACGATCAAAATTTAAATATTCTTTATTGATTTTTTTAGACTTCCATAAATCAATTAAGTCAGGAATAAAATAGATGCCAGGTTCAATGGTAACAACAAATCCTGGTTCTAATTTACGCCCTAAGCGCAATGATTTTAGTCCAAACTGAGTGCTTTTAGGTTCTCCATCCCAACCAACATGCACTTCACCAAGATCTTCCATGTCATGTACATCTAAGCCCATCATATGACCTAATCCGCAAGGAAAGAACATCGCATGTGCGCCATTGATGAGTGCATCTTCAATATTCCCCTTAACAAAGCCCATCTCCTTCATGCCTTCCATCATGGTTCGAGCTGATTGAAAATAAATATCTCTAAAAGGAATCCCGGGTTTTAACATATCAATAGCAGCCTCATGGCTAGCTAAGCAAATATTATAAATGTTTTTTTGAGTATCAGAAAACCTGGCACTTACAGGAAAAGTGCTCGATAAATCGCCAGCATAGCCCATCGCTGTTTCTGCTCCAGTGTCAACTAAAAAAAGTTGTCCGTCTTTAATTCGATTTCCATGATAATGATTATGGAGTGTTTGTCCATTAATAGTCGCAATTACGGGGAAGGATAAATGTCCACCAGCTGCTTCAGCAATGCGAGTCATTTCAGCAGCAACTTCAGATTCTTGCATGCCGGGCTTCACCATACGCATAGCTGCAATATGCATGTCAACACTAGTATTTACAGCTTTCTCGATTTCAACAATT
>JBFFMB010000475.1:0-1927 GCA_041554455.1 Bacteroidales bacterium | reverse complement strand
TGGAAAATAGTATTAAGCCTAATCCAAGTTTAAATTTCCAGTTTTTATCTTTTATCATCTGCGAATCTTGTTTTTGAGATGCCCAAAAATAAACCATTTATTTTTAATATTTTTACAATCATCTATGATCCCTAAAATGAAACGACAATCATTTGAAATAGAAGTTTGTGCCAACTCTGTTATATCAGCCATTGCTGCCGAAAAAGGGGGGGCTGATAGAGTTGAATTATGTGATAATTTATACGAAGGTGGTAGCACACCTTCCGCTGGAATGATCTATCAAGTGAAACAACAATGCTCGATAGCTATTTTTCCAATCATTCGTCCACGTGGAGGTGACTTTTTGTATTCTGATACGGAGATGCAGGTTATGCTCAAAGACATTGACGTAGCTCGCCAAATGGGTGCTGATGGCTTTGTTATTGGTTGCTTGACCGCTAAGGGAAAAGTAGATTATGAGAAATGTTCTAAACTTATTGAATCTGCCAAAGGATTGCCCATTACTTTTCATCGGGCTTTTGATATGTGTGATGATGCTTTTGAAGCATTAGAGACCATTAAAAAATTAGACATCCAGCGTATACTTACTTCCGGACAAAAGAATAAAGCGATTGATGGGACTTCTTTGATAGCTGAGCTAGTAAATGTTTCTGGGAGCGATTTGAAAATAATGGTTGGGAGTGGAGTCGATGAAAATAATATTCAAGAAATTGCTAGTTTAACGAATGCCAAATCCTTTCATGTTTCCCTACGAGAAAGCTATGAAAGTGAAATGCTATTCAGACGAGAAAATCTTTTCATGGGAGGTTTGAAAGAGATTCCTGAATATGCCCATAAATATACCTGTGTTGAAAGACTTAGAACTTTGAATAAGGTTTTGGAGGAATTGTAAACTTCTAGAATAAACCGATGTTTAAATTCGATTGGTGTTTTTTTATGAGTGATAAAAGTTGTCGTTTTTTGAATGGCTTTGCAATAAAATCACTAAATCCTTCATTTAATGCTTTTTCTTTCTCCTGACTGAATGCATAAGCAGTGGTGGCAATAATGGGTAATTCAGGCCAAAATTGTTTGATGTTCTGAGTGGCTTCATAGCCATTCATGACAGGCATTTTTATATCCATTAACACCATATCTATTTCATGGTTTTTCTTGCAAAAGTTAACCGCTTCTTCTCCATTGATTGCGTGAAGTATATTAATTTTTGGATTCTTAAGTATTTCCTTTAGATATAGAAAATTGCTTTCTTCGTCTTCGGCAATTAATAGGGTTAATTTATCCAATTCAATTATTTTACTTTTAGATAGGTTTTGAGCCTTGCTGTTTTGATTAATAGGAGTATAAGCTATTGTAAAGTAAAAAGTTGAGCCTATCCCTAATTTTGATTTAACCCATATTTTACCATTTAATAAATCAATGTTTCCTTTGCAAATCGATAGCCCCAGCCCAACCCCTTCGTATAATCTGTTCGTATCAGCTTCTACTTTGTGAAAACGATCAAAAATCCTGTCGTATAGATTTAGCTCAATACCAATGCCTGTATCCTCAATGAAAAATTCAATCTCATCATTTTTTAATGTATATCCTGCTTTTATATGTCCCTTGTCTGTATATTTAATGGCATTACTTATAAGGTTGTATAGTATCTTACGAATTTTAATATCATCTGTGACAATAGTAGATAAGTGGTCTGGCAAGCCTTTTATTATTGAAAAAGAAATATCCTCTGGGAGTAAGGGTTTAAATGAAGAATATAGATCTTCTAATAAATGATTTAAATGAACTTGATCTTTATTTATACTTATGTTTCCTGTTTCAATCAAAGAGATATCTAGTACATCATTTACAATATTCAGTAATTGATTTGAGCTTTTTGTAATAATATCGATATAATGATTCTTCTCTTTTTCAGAAAGTTTATCACAAT
>JBFFMB010000474.1:0-1931 GCA_041554455.1 Bacteroidales bacterium | reverse complement strand
GACCTATGGTACTTTGATGGACGAATATTATCAAACCAATGATTTTATAAGTACAGATATTACCGATGAAACTCATTTTGATTTCATTTCGCCTTATGTTTTATATGATTATAATACCTTGAATCGAAAGAAGTTTCCTACAGAAGGAACTCGAATTTTGGCAAGTTTTAGAAATGTTTGGGGGAAAGAAACACATTATTCTGGTTTTACTTCGGGGCTTGTTCCAGGTTCAGATAATAATTTTACGAAGAGTCATTCCTATTATCAGATCAGTGGAATTGTAGAAAATTTTATAACTCTTTCCCATGGATTTTACTTGGGGCTTTATGGTGAGATATACCTTTCGAATAAACCCTTCTATAATAATTATACCGCGTCAATTTTATCATCTCGGCAATTTCAGCCTACCATTGAAAGTAAGGTATTGTTTTTACCCCATTATAGAGCCAATAATTATTTTGCTTTTGGTTTGCGAAATATAATTAATATCTATAAATCAATTGATTTAAGGATGGAAGGCTATATTTTTCAACCTCAAAAACTTATACAGCAAGATGAGAAAACCCAAACAGCCTTTTATGCTAAGGATTATAGCGATAGAGCTTGGCTAGCCTCAGCTAGTTTAGTGATTAAAACACCCATCGGACCTGTTAGTGGAACCCTTAATTATTATAGCCATTATAAGAATGCGTTTACCTTTACTTTTAATGCTGGCTTTTTTATTTTTGGTAAATGGGCATTAGATTAGATTCTTAGATCACTTTTTCTTGTTTTTCCTGTTAAATAATTATTATTTTTGCAATCCAATATGTGAATTTGGTGTCTGAGCCATAGTTTAATTTAAATAGATGTTCGGATAGATTATTAACGAGTTGATGTTGGAATTGCTGAACATTATCATATTCCCGAGAATGCGGAAAGTGAATTCTTCAACTGTGTAAAATGCAGAAAAATGGAAACGAACCCTAAACCTGAAAAGGACGAAAAGAAAGTAGACGTAGAAACCATTATTGAAACTCCAAACGTAGAGGCCGATAAGGGTGAACCTACCCCAAGTAACATCTCTGAAACAGATGAGATTGTTATAGAATCAACCCCAAAAACAGTCGATACTGAAGTGAGCGAAGATGCTGTGCCTTTAATGGAAGAGCAAACAGATCTTGCTGATGATACTGTTGTGGAAGTAGAACCTAAAGCAGATGTGAAAACAAGCGATACAGCGAGTGTTGACACCATTGAAGAAGTCACTGATAGCTCTGATGAAAAGAGTGAGCATGTCGACGATAAAGCTGCTCCAGAACCCTCTGAAACAAAGGAAGAAGATCAAATTATTGATTATGACGGACTCAGTAGAGAGCAGTTAGTAGATTTGTTGGAAGAAATTGTAAAAAATGCAGATGTTACTAAAATTAAGCAAAAAGTAGCCTTGATTAAAGTCGCCTTTCTTAAAGAAAACAAAGGTTTAAAAGAAGAACGATTAAATGCATTTCTTGCCGATGGGGGTGTTAAGGAGGAGTATGAAGATCAAGCTGATCAAACAGAGGAGAAATTCAAATTATTGTTTGATGTATACAAACAAAATAAGGCGAAATTTAACTCCAGTCTTGAAGAACAAAAAAGCTTGAATTTAGAGCTTAAAAAACAGGTGCTTGAAGAATTAAAACAATTGATTAATTCAGAAGAGACCCTGAAAAATACATATGATGAGTTTAAAGTATTGCAAGATAGATGGAAGGAAATTGGTCTAATTCCTCAGAGTGAGATCAATAATCTATGGCAAAGCTACCATTTCTTGGTAGAAATGTTTTTTGATAAAGTAAAAATCAACAAAGAACTTAGGGATTTAGATTTGAAAAAAAATCTGGAGATTAAAATAGAACTTTGTGAGAAAGCAGAAGAATTATTGCTAGAGTCATCGATCACCAAATCAT
>JBFFMB010000473.1:0-1937 GCA_041554455.1 Bacteroidales bacterium | reverse complement strand
TTACTTCCATTTTACGAGCGATTAATGCAGGATCAATATCTGAGGTATAATAAAACATTCCACTTTTTTGATCATAAAAATGACTGACAGAGTAATCTGTTAATTGCTCAGCAATTTTCAACCAATCTTCGTTAAAAGTAGCTTGATATAGAGCAATAAAAGCTCCAATTGTAAAGGCATAATCATCTAAAAATCCATTTATTGAAGCTTTGCCATTTTTATAATTTCTGTATAATCTGGAATCATCTGATATAATTTCTTTGCGGATAAAATCAGCATTCTTCAAAGCTGCATCTAAATACTTTTTATTATCAAAAACCCTGTATGCATCTGCATAAGCTTTAAGCATAAGGGCATTCCATGAGGTGAGAACCTTGTCATCCAAACCGGGACGAATGCGTTTTGATCTCTCATTAAGTAGCCTTTTTTTAGCTTCGTTTATTTGCTCAAATAATTCTTTTTCTGTGATATTATATTGCTCAGCTATTTCTTTATCATTTCCAGATTTTAGAAGAATATTTACGCCATTCTCCCAATTCCCCTTTTCGATGATATTATAATAATCAATTATCAAAGCAGCCTTATTACCTAATGAATTTTGAATTTCGTCCTGGGTCCATACGTAAAATTTCCCTTCTTCTCCTTCACTATCGGCATCCAGTGATGAGTAAAATCCACCTTCTTTGGCGCTTAATTCTCTTTCAATAAATTCGAGGGTTTCGCTCACAATTATTTTATAATAGGGATCTTTAGTTTTTTGATAAGCCATGGAATATAAACTAACTAATTGGGCATTATCATAAAGCATTTTTTCAAAATGTGGAACTTTCCAATAGGCATCCACCGAGTACCTTGAAAATCCTCCTCCAATCTGATCGTAAATTCCACCATTTGCCATTTTATGAAGAGTGGTTGTTACAGCCTCTATAGCATCTTTATTGTCTGTGAGATAATTATAATGTAACAAAAATTGATAGCCAATTGGTAATGGAAATTTAGGCGCTCGTTGGTGACCACCATCAATAAAATCTATATTTTTTTTCCAGCTCTTGAAAATCTTATCGATGTCATTTATTATGAAATGAGGTTTTTCGGTATTTGCGTAAATTATCTCACTAGTTTGTACTCCTTCAGTCAGGGCTTGTGCTTGTTCTTCTAATTTCTCAGGATTGTTCTTTGCAAAATTCAATACTTGTTTGAGCATATCAATCCATTGATCTTTCGGATAATAAGTGCCTCCATAAATAGGTCTGCCATCCGTTAAAGCAATGCAATTTAGTGGCCATCCACCCCGGCCGCTAAGCAATTGAATAGCATTCATATATATATGATCAATATCGGGTCTTTCTTCCCTGTCAACTTTGATAGCAATAAAATTTTCGTTCATAAATTTTGCCACTTTTTCGTCTTCGAAACTTTCGTGTTCCATCACATGACACCAATGGCAAGCTGCATAACCTATGCTAACGATGATTAATTTATTTTCTCTTTTGGCTTTGTCTAAAGCCTCTGCTCCCCAAGGATACCAATGAACTGGATTATGTGCATGCTGTAATAAATAAGGACTGCTTTCGTGTATTAGAGCGTTTGTATGAGGAGGTTGTATAGATGTCATAGTTTCATTGTTTTTTTGTGCTTGACCATAAGATTGATAGTAAAAATGTAAAGCAGAAAATGTATAGTTTTATCATTGAGATCTCGAAGAATTTAAAACGATTCATTATAAAAATAAGGATGCAAATAGTATAAAAGACTTAAATCTTGCTAATTAACAAATACTTAACAATGCTTATTTTTGTATGCCTTTTGGAATGGATTTAGATCATGCATGATATTTTTACCAGTCTTTATATGGATTTTTTATCAAACTAGAATTAAAAAATCTGAAGTCTCCAGTGACTTCTTTGCCTAGCCAATGAGGTTTTTCAAATTCTTCA
>JBFFMB010000472.1:0-1940 GCA_041554455.1 Bacteroidales bacterium | reverse complement strand
GGTGTGCTTATGGGGTGCCACCCTGCAGGCTGGCACCCCTTTTATATATTATTGTTCTGTATCGTACTAGATCTTATAAAACTTCCGACCGTCGCTTTCCTGACCTCTTTCAATAAGGGTTTTATCGCCATGAATATAGACATGAAAATTCTTATCTAATTTCAACACACTCTTAAAGGCTTTGGCTTGTTTCTTTACGGCTTGTGCCGAAATTTCAAAATCTTCAACAACGGAGATCTCATTGCTTTCTCTATAGGCCTGATCATAGTTACGGAAGGATTCAATGACATTTTCATCGGTGAAAACCTCCGTCTCGAATTCGGCTTTATTGAAGGACTCATGCGATTTAAAATACTCCACCGAACGATTCAACATATCAATTTTATCCGTTTTGCCGATTTCAAATTCTTCCGACACTTGCTTGGTCACAAAGTTCTTAGTGATGTTTAAGAAGTCTTGGGTGTGATGATAGCTATCGCTACAAGGCTTTAGGTTCAGGAAGCTATCTTTCCAGTAGTGGGCTTCAGCCGATTTATTGGCTTTATCGACAATGGCGATTTTAAAACCCTTTTCTTTTTCGCAATTAAAAATCAAACAGCCTTTGTCCAATTTGTCGATATTGATTCCATCCTCATGCTTTAAACAAAAATCGTCGCTCGTTCTATCCACTTGTAAAAAGGCTTGGCGGTTTTCAGCTTTAAATAGTCCAATCACTTCAGTGGCTTCATCCGCTAGCTGAATATTGGTAAAACGGGCAATAAAGAGATCGCCTGCCTTGATGTTTGGATGCAAGGACACTTCATACAAATGCTTGGCGATTTTTATGGAAGTCAGATGAAAACAATCCGGATCATCAAATATATCAGAAGCGTAATTGAATAAGGGGTTTAGATTGAAGTCATTATCCGTAAAGGTGAAATTGTAAAAGGCGGTTTCCGGAAAAGGCTTTAGAAAATAGCTGAGTAATAATTCCCGCAGTCTATTCTCCGAAAGATCCATCACTGATTTGGATAAGTAAATGTCTTCATCATTGGTTTTATTGCCTACGGTATGTACGGAGAGTTGTTCAATCTGGCAGTCTTCAAAATTCATCATAAACGCTATTGCTTTAGCCACAAAGTTATGATTTGTTCTTTTTTAAACCTATCACTATTCTGTGATCGATGGAGGATAGTGGAATTTTTTGAAAAGTTAGAACGGTCTTGCCCGATCTGAGCGCCATGAATTATAGCTTTTGTTTGGCAAAGCCCATTATTTAGGATCCTTTTTGTCCTTTTTTTTAGAAGCAAAAATATTGAAGCGTGTATATGGTTTATTCTTAATAACATTTACTGTATTATGAATAGAAATGATTAGTCCGAGAATAATCCCTAAATAAATCAAATAAGGATTATTGATGAAATCTTGCGATTGAAGGAAATAATAAATTAGCAGTCCTGGTAAAATAAATACCAACAAAATAGTGAGTTGAAAACCAATAACCTCATGGAAATGAGTTGTGATGCCTTTCACTCTATGTTTTAAATTTTTCCAAATAAAATAAGTAGGGATAAAAAGTGGTACCAAGCCGCTTAAATGAATCAATCCGACTAAGAATCTATCTTCTTTTGCTTTTATTTCTTTGTCTTCCATGGATTCAACTTCGACGAATAAACCATAATCCACTTCCAATGCTTTCGCAATCATTTGGAGGGTATAGGAGCGTGGATCAACTTCGCCTTTCTCAATACGTTGAATCGTTCTTGCACTAAGTTCAGTCAACGCGGCTAAGTCTTCCTGAGTCATGCCCTTTTTAATCCTTAATTCTTTTATTAATTTTCCTGTTTCCATTTTCTTTTTTGAGTGCAAATATCTGACTGTTTAGGGGAACTTTCCAACCACATAAATACGACATTTACACGACATTTACAGTATTTGTGCTCTTAAGCAGTATTTTGCCT
>JBFFMB010000471.1:0-1951 GCA_041554455.1 Bacteroidales bacterium | reverse complement strand
TTATATGATGAAGCCAGAGAAGTTAAGGAGGATATCATCCTTTCCTTCTATGAATTTGAAGTCGAAGATGATGAAGGCTATCAATTGATAATGAGCGATCGGACTGTTAAAATTTCATCCCGAAAAGGAAATGGGATTTTCTATGGAATACAATCCTTTTTACAATTGATTCCTGCTGAAATACTGATGGCTGAAAATCAAGGGAGTTTTAAAATTTCCGGGGTATCTATAAAAGATGTACCACGTTTTCAATACCGCGGAATGCATTTGGATGTTTCTCGTCATTTCTTTCCCAAAGAATTTATCCTCAAATTCATTGATCTCATGGCAATGTATAAATTCAATACATTCCATTGGCATCTAACGGATGATAATGGTTGGCGTTTAGAAATTAAAAAGTATCCATTATTAACGGATATTTGTGCTTGGCGAGTGGATCATGAAGATCAGCCATGGAGAGATCGAGACCCTCAAGGTCCCAATGAGGAAGCTACGTATGGCGGATTCTACACCCAAGAGGAGGTCAGGGAAATTATTAAATATGCTCAAGAAAGGTACATCAAAATTATTCCTGAACTTGAGATGCCTGGTCATACGAGCGAAGTGTTTGCCGCTTATCCTGAATTATCATGTAAAGGCAAAAAGCTAAATGTAATTCCGGGAAGTTATTGGCCAAATACCGATATTTTCTGCGCAGGTAAAGAAGAGACTTTTATGTTTATCCAAAATGTATTGGATGAGGTGATTGATATATTCCCATCTGAATACATTCATATTGGGGGAGACGAAGCTGATAAAACTGAATGGGAAAAATGCCCGCTTTGTCAGAAACGAATGCAGCGGGAAGGCTTGAAAAATGAGCATGAGCTACAAAGTTATTTTATTAAAAGAATTGAAAGTTATTTGAATTCAAAAGGGAAAAAGATGATTGGCTGGGATGAAATTCTGGAAGGTGGTCTGGCTCCCGAAGCAACGGTAATGTCATGGCGTGGAATGCAAGGCGGAATTGATGCAGCCAAGCAGGGACATGATGTGATTATGACACCTGTTTCGCATTGCTATTTTGATTATTATCAGGCTGATCCTGAATTTGAGCCCAAAGCTATTGGTGGTTTTACAACACTTAAGAAAGTATATTCTTTTGAACCTATTCCTCCTGAATTAACGAAGGAGGAAGCTCTACATGTTTTAGGAGCTCAGGCCAATATTTGGACCGAATATATTCCAACAGCCAAGCATGCAGAATATATGGCTGTGCCTAGAATGATTGCATTGGCAGAAGTTGTTTGGTCGCCAAAGAAGAAACGTAATTGGAATCATTTTAATCGCAAACTACAGACCCATTTCAAATACCTTGATCATCAAAACATCCATTACGCCAAAGGATCTTATAAAGTAGATATCACAACGGAATCGGATACTTCTAATACGTATAAAGTAAATCTTGAGTCTGAAATATGGGATGCAAAAATCTATTATACGCTTGATGGTAATGAACCTGATACTTCATCTATTTTATTCTCCAATCCTTTTGAAATTACAAAAACAACTACCATAAAAGCAGGCGTTTTTGTGGATAAGAAACTGATGGAAAAGCTATCTGTTCAAACCATCAATATTCATAAAGCATTAGGAAAAGTAATCAATCTGACACATCCTTATAGTCATCGTTATACGGGTGGTTCTGAAAAGGCATTAATTGATGGTGTTCAAGGTGGGGATGTCCATCACAATGGATTATGGCAAGGCTTTCAAGGGGATGATCTAGAAGCAGTGATCGATTTGGGAAAAACAACAGAGTTTTCGCATTTGGAAATAGGCTTTTATCAGCGAGAAGCCAGCTGGATTTTTTATCCTCAATTCGTATCGTTTTACATTTCTGAGGATGGACAACATTATACTCTGCTTGAAAAAATTAAGTGTGAAGTATCTCCAAAAGATAAAACAGCGG
>JBFFMB010000470.1:0-1957 GCA_041554455.1 Bacteroidales bacterium | reverse complement strand
GGTTTTCTAATTTGGGAATTTCGGACGAAAGATAGGATTCGTAATTATCTGAAGACAATACGACAATGAAGACAAAACTACGGATAGACCTAAAATGCAAAAATAGCTTAAAACAAATTACTTTACCAAGTAGAATACTGAAAATACTCCTGACTTCGACACTGGGTCACCCAAAATTAAAAAGTTGAGATAGATTTTTCTGTTCATCTGTTATTAAAAGTATGTGCTCAACTTCACCAACAGCGGTTTGAGCTTTTATCCTGTATATTGATTTTGCAATTTCAATGGCTTTTTCGGGGCTTAAATGTGATTGTTTCTCATATAGCAGTCTTTCTAATTCTTTATAGATTTTGTAGGCGACAAAAGAAATGCAGATATGAGTTTCAATCCTATGTTGTAAACGGTGATATATTGGTCTGATTTTTAGATCTGTTTTACTAATTCGAAAGGCCTTTTCAATTTGCCATAAGTGTCCATAGTTTTCAATTATTTCATCCTTTGACATCTTAGCGTTTGTAAGATATCCCTTCAGACCATCCCATGCTCCATCAGCTTCAAATTTTTGATGGTCTAAGGTAATCTCTATTTCTCCCTTTAACTTTAAATATTTATTATACCCCCGGTTATTGATGTTAGATTTGGTCAGTTTTCCGGTCTTAATCCTTTTTTCCAGCTTTAGGAGTCCTTTTCTTCGATTTTCATAGTCTTTCTTCGCTCGGTTATCTGAGTAGCTTATTATTAGTTTTAAATCATCCTTGTCGACTATTGCACTTTCTCCATTTTCTAGTTTTAGCGAAAGTATTTTTTGCTGAACATCTCTTTTTTCATTCTTAATTCTTGCTCCAAGAATGAACTCGTATCCTCCCGAGAGCAAATCCTCAATATTAGCATTAGATAATAAACCGGAATCAGCAATAATAACTAATTGCTCAAGATCATACTTCTCCTTAAATAAGTCAAGCACCGGTAGCATTGTATGCCCCTCAAATTTATTACCCTCATAAATATCATAGGCCAGTGGATATCCATTTTTACTAACTAGTAATCCCAACACAATCTGTGGATTTTGATGCTTCCCTTCTTTGGAAAATCCTGTTTTACGCAGATCATCTTCACTATCTATCTCAAAATAGAGGGTAGTTACATCATAAAATACAATATTTACCTTTCCTCCAAGGATCTTCTTTGTATGCTGATAACTAATTTGTTGAACTAACTCCTTTCTTTCTGAGTGAAATTTATCCATGTAACGATAAATTTGTTGAACGGGATAATCAACGCCACGATATCGGTCTAAGAAATCACTCGTTTTCATTTTACTGGCAGGATAAACTAAACGAGATAATACCAATCGCCGAAATAGATCATCTTCAACTACATTAAATCCAATATCGTCAAATATTCTTCCTAATAATAACTGTGTTCCCACCTCGGTGTGTGAACTAATACTTTCAAAAACAGATTTATATAAACTGGGTTCGTCGGTAAAATTAAATGTCTTTTGGCCCCCAAACTTGGTAATATAATGATACCCTTCTTTAACAAGAGCCTCAACTTTTTGCGGGTCATTTGAACTACCAATAGTTTTTATCAGTTTAGATTTTCCATCAATTTTGGCTATAACTTGTACACTAATTACTCCACTCTTATTTGGTTTCTTCCGGACAAACATGAAATAAAGGTAAAAAATGACTCTGGGTCACCCAAATTTCGTTTGACTCCGCATTTATCAGACTGAATTTCATTCGATTATAAAATCACGCTGGATTATATGTCGAAGTCAGGAGAATAAATAGGAAGTTTTACGAACTTCATGTAATTCTATTTTTTATGAATTAAGGAAGCGGCAACCTGAGCAGTTGGTAAAATCATTGTATCGCTAATATTCACATGCTTTGGACGCGAAACAACAAAATATATTAAATCTGCAATATCGTCAGCAACAAGCGGTTCAAAT
>JBFFMB010000469.1:0-1958 GCA_041554455.1 Bacteroidales bacterium | reverse complement strand
CCTTCAGCCCTAAGCTTCAGTAAAATATCGGATAAAATTAAAAATGACGTTGATTATATTGTAGATTTATATCAGAACTCAATTAATAAAGTCAAGCCTTCAACGATCATTAAATTAGGCATTGATGG
Source organism: Bacteroidales bacterium (assembly GCA_041554455.1). Taxonomy (GTDB): domain Bacteria; phylum Bacteroidota; class Bacteroidia; order Bacteroidales. Next base: position 1,830 of record JBFFMB010000469.1, on the reverse strand, counting down.
AGAATTTAAAATTATTAGAAATTAATTGATGATAAAAGCAGGCTACATTCAATATCATCCTGTATTTGGCAATATTGATAAAAATATTGACCGCTTGGATTCATTTTTGGATGAAGCAAAAAATGCTGATTTAATCGTTTTGCCTGAGTTAGTGAGCACGGGTTATAATTTTTCAACGAGAGCAGAAGCATTGGCCTGTGCCGAAGACCTAAAATCCAGTCGGTTTTTAGAATTTTTGCATGCAAAAGCAAAACAACATAATACTTTTATTTTCTCTGGGATTAACGAAAAAGTGAAGGATAAGCTTTTTAATACGACAGTGTTGGTAGGGCAAAATGGGTATGTCGGGAAATATCAAAAAATTCATTTGTTTATGAATGAGAAAGATATTTTTGAAACAGGTGCCGCAGGATTACCTGTTTTCGATCTTGGGTTTGCAAAAGTTGCCATGTTAATATGCTTTGATTATTATTTCCCTGAAATTTGGCGTATTGTTGGAATGAAAGGAGCTGATATTGTTTGTCATCCCTCCAATTTACTGACCCAAAATGCGCATAAAACCTTACCAGCCCAAGCATTCATGAATAAGCTTTTTGTTATTACTTCTAACAGGATTGGAACTGAAAGAGGTTTAAGGTTTAATGGAACTTCATTTATTACAGACCCACAGGGAGATGTTTTAATTAAAGCTAGCGAAAACAAAGAAGAGGTCAATATTATTGAATTCGACCCTCTTCAATCCCGCGATAAATATGTGACTCCAAGAAATCACGCTTATAACGATCGTCACCCTGATTTATACTCAGGATTATTATAATTTAGACCAATTATAAATAAAATTATTTTTGTATCTTTGTGACGTAATTAACATTGATAGCAAAACCTAATTTTAATATACGAATGGTACACAAAAAAAAGCTTACTTTATCAAAAGCTGATCGTAAATTGAACCTAAAAAATACTGATAAATCAACCTTAAGAAAATGGTATCGTCTAATGGTTCTTGGGCGAAAGCTTGATGAAAAGGCTCCAAATTATTTAAAGCAAGCATTGGGCTGGTCCTATCATGCCCCATATGCTGGACATGATGGAATTCAACTAGCCATTGGTCAGGTCTTTCAAAAAGAAAAAGATCAGTTATTTCCCTATTATCGTGATATGCTCACAGCTATTTCAAGTGGTTTAACTGCTGAAGAAATAATTATGAATGGGATCTCCAAAGCGGGAGATGTTGCGAGTGGAGGTCGACATATGTCAAATCACTTTGCGAAACCAGAATGGAATGTTCACAATGTTTCATCAGCTACGGGTAATCATACCTTGCATGCTGTAGGCGTTGCACGTGCAATAAAGTATTATGGATCGGACGCTGTGGCGATCAGTTCACAAGGCGAGTCATCAACATCCGAGGGCTATGTTTATGAAGCTATAAACGGAGCAAGTAATGAAAAACTGCCTGTAATTTTTGTTTTTCAGGATAATGGCTTTGGAATTTCAGTTCCGAAAGCTGAGCAAACAGCTAATCATAGGGCTGCGGATAATTTTTTAGCCTTCAAGAATTTAGAAGTTATCTATTGCAACGGTAAAGATCCTTTTAACTCGATGAATGCGATGATTAAAGCAAAGCAGATCATTAAAGAAAAAGGGATTCCAGTCATTGTGCATGCCAATTGTATTCGGATTGGATCTCACTCAAATTCTGATAAACATGAGCTTTATCGTGATCAATATGAACTCTTGGATGTAAAAGGACAAGATCCTTTACGACGATTCCGAAATCGTTTGTTGTACTCCAAAGCATTCACTGTTGAAGAACTTGATGCAATTGAT
>JBFFMB010000468.1:0-1961 GCA_041554455.1 Bacteroidales bacterium | reverse complement strand
TAACTGCTTGAGCAGATAGTTTGCCATCTTTTTTCATAAAAGCCCAGTTTCGTTGAAATATAAAGGCTGTAATTCCTCCAGCCACTGCACCAATAAATGCAGATAGCATATACCAAAAACCGAACACTTCAGTTAATAATACTAATAAAGCAAAATCAACTGCTGTTGCTAGTCCAGCAACTATATTATATCGAAAAAAAGTTACGAGTGCACTTGGTTTTTTACTCATCGTTTTATAGAACTTTAAAATAAAGTACGATTTGTAAAACGATATTCGCATAAACACCTGCAAGAACATCGTCGAGCATAACACTCCAACTACTTTTTAATCGATCAATTCGTTTAATGTAAAATGGTTTTAGAATATCGAAAAATCGAAATAAGATAAAACCATATAAATAAATTCTGTAATCAAATGGGAGGGCAAATACAGCGATCCAAACTCCCACCACTTCGTCAATCACAATTCGGGATGCATCGTGAGGCCATATTTCATGAACCTTACGAATTGAATAAACACCCACTAAAAGGACTAAAATAATAACAGCAAGATTAAGAGCGTATATCATCATGGCTTGTAATCGAAGATCAAACCAAAGGATATTCAAACCATAAAATAGGACCACCCCTAGTAATGCACCCACTGTTCCCGGTGCAATTGGGGCAAAGCCTGTTCCTAATCCTGATGCTATTATTTTAGAAAATCTCATTTACTCTTCGTAGTAATCAAGACCTAAATGATTAATAAGCGTTTCGCCCATAAAATAACGTAGAGTATTCTCAAATTTTATTTTTTGGAGGAAGATATCATGAATAGGATCTAAGCCATCTTTTGTTTGAGGAGACTTAAAATAGAATGATAACCATTCTTGAATTCCTTTCATATTAGCTCGTTGAGCAAGATCCATGAACAAAACTAAATCCAGTGCAACTGGAGCTGCAAGAATTGAATCTTTACAAAGGAAATTAACTTTAATCTGCATTTTATAGCCCAACCATCCAAAGATGTCAATATTATCCCAACTTTCTTTATCATCTCCTTTAGGTGGGTAATAATTGATTCTTACTTTATGATACATGTCTTTATAAAGATCTGGATACAGATTTGGTTCTAAAATGCTATCCAAAACGCTCAATTTTGAAACCTCTTTAGTTTTAAAAGCTTGTGCATTATCCAACACTTCACCATCTCTATTTCCTAAGATGTTTGTTGAGAACCAACCATCAATACCTAATAAACGAGTTTTGAAACCAGGACCTAAAATAGTCTTCATTAAAGTTTGTCCAGTTTTAAAATCTTTACCTGCAATAGGAACATTTAGCTGAATAGCTAGATCGATAATTGCTGGAATATCATTGGTAAGGTTCGGAGCTCCATTAATATAAGGAACACCTGACTTGATAGCTGCATAAGCATAAATCATACTTGGTGCAATGGCTTCATCATTTTCTAATAATCCTTTTTCAAAGCTCTCAATCGTTTCATGAACAGCAGATTTCTCTACATATACTTCAGTAGAAGCACACCAAATCATTACTAATCGGCTACAATCGTTTACTTTTTTGAAATTAGCAATATCAGCCATTAATGCCTTGGCTAAATCCATTTTTGTTGCTTCTTTCTTTACATTTTCACCATTTATATTTTTACAATAATCGGTATCAAAAACTGCGGCCATTGGCTTAATTGCAGACATTTCATCTTTAATCGAAAAAAGTAAGTCTTTTTCTAATACACCAGCGTTCATAGCCGCTTCATAAGCATTGTCGGTAAAGATATCCCATCCACCAAAAACTAAATCGTTTAATTGTGATAATGGCACAAACTCATTAACCATTGGGTTTCTGTTTTCTGTTCTTTTCCCCAATCTAATTCTTCCCATTTGTGCAATAGAACCTATAGGCTGACCAAGTCCTTTTTGTACCGCAAATACACCTGCCATGAATGTTGTGGAAACTGC
>JBFFMB010000467.1:0-1969 GCA_041554455.1 Bacteroidales bacterium | reverse complement strand
ATCACCACCAAAAACACTCACATATAAATTATCTTTGTCAATTTTAAAAACATCGGTAAGTAATTCCCATGCCCATTCAATGGCTTCTTTTTTGAAATAATCTCCAAACGACCAATTACCAAGCATTTCAAACATCGTATGATGATAGGTGTCGTGACCCACTTCTTCCAGATCATTATGTTTTCCTGAAACTCGCAGACACTTTTGTGTATCTGTTATACGTTTATACTTAATGGCAGAATTCCCTAAGAATAAATCCTTAAATTGATTCATGCCCGCATTCGTGAACATTAGTGTTGGGTCGTTTTTAACAACCATTGGAGCAGACGCTACAATTTCGTGATTTTTTGAGTTAAAAAAGTCTAAAAAAGTCTTGCGAACGAGTGCTGATTTCATGCTAATTAATTGATTTTATTAACAATAGATGTGTTAATTAATAGATTGCTTGATTATTGCAAATTTAGTTTATTTAATTAATTTTGCATCAATCCTGAAGTTTTTATAATAAAATCTTCATTTATGTTTAGAACAAAGTATAAATATAACCCTAAGACACTCTCATACGAGAAGGTGGAATTTACATCGCAAATGTTGATTAGGCGTGCTATATCCTATTTGTTCATTGGAGGTTTCTTTGCAGTCATTGTTGTTTTTCTTGCTTTCGAATTTGTTGATTCGCCCCAAGAAAAGGCTATGCGTAGAGAAATCGAGCAGTTTAAAATTCAATATAAAATTTTAAACGACCGTATGGAACAATATGAATTAGTCATGGCTGATATGCAAGAAAGAGATGATAATGTTTATAGAGTGATCTTTGAATCAGAGCCCGTAGCTTCTAATCTTAGAAAAGCTGGTTATGGAGGCGTTGATCGTTATGCAAAATTGGATGGCTATAAGAACTCAGATATCCTCATTGAAACTACAAAACGTATGGATCGATTGGCTGGACAAATGGTTGTTCAATCAAAATCTTTTGATGAAATATGGGAACTCGCTCAGAACAAAGAAAAGATGATGCGTTGTATTCCAGCTATTCAACCAATTGCGAAAGGTGAAGGAAGTATAGTTTCTGGTTATGGGATGCGTTTTCACCCCATTTTAAAATATCGCCGTATGCATTGGGGAATTGACATTTCTGCCCCTAAGGGAACGCCCATATATGCTACTGCTGATGGTGTTGTTGAATTTACAGGCAGAAGAGGTGCTTTTGGAAATCTAGTCATCATTGATCATGGCTACGGTTATCAAACTCAATATGGTCATATGAACAATTTTGCGGTTAAACGTAAGCAAAAAGTAAAGCGTGGTGAAATTATTGGATATGTTGGCAACACTGGATTATCATCAGCTCCTCATGTTCATTATGATATTGTTAAAGACGGAAAAAGAATAAATCCTGTTAATTTCTTCTATAACGATTTCACTCCTGAGGAATTTGAAAAAGTGCTTGAATTAGCATCCAGAGATAATCAGGTATTATCATAGACTCTAATGTCAAAGCAAAATTCCATGTCTATTGAACGTCCAAATAAAGTCGAGAAATTATACTATAGCATTGGGGAAGTATCCAAAATGTTTAATGTAAATACTTCCTTGATTCGTTTCTGGGAAAAGGAATTCGATATTATAAAACCAAAAAAGAACAAAAAAGGAAATCGGCTTTTTACTCAAAAGGACGTGGATAATTTTCATGTCATTTATCATTTGGTTAAAGAAAAAGGTTACACCCTCAATGGAGCCAAAGAACGATTGGCTCAAAATTCGGAAGGGGTTGAAAAGAACACCGAAGTAATAAAAACGCTGAAAGAAATCCGTGCTTTTTTAATTGATGTGAAAGGGAAATTGTAATGCAGAAAAGGCGCTTCATATTGTTACTCCTATCTTTTTCCCTTCTTAGGATTGGTGTTTTCGCAATTGAAGCCGATTCCTTATTAGCAAATAAACCAGATTCTCTTTTAAGTACGGATAT
>JBFFMB010000466.1:0-1981 GCA_041554455.1 Bacteroidales bacterium | reverse complement strand
TTGGTGGTTTAACAGATCTTCCTACGCGTAATAAATATTTATTAAACGAAGGAAACATTAATGCTGCTAATTTAGCTGCTGCTGTTACAAACATGGGTGGAGATACTCAATCTACTAAACTTTGGTGGATGCCGTAATAATGAATTACGCTTTATAATATAAAAAAGGTGCCCCAATGGGCACCTTTTTTTGTTATATATTTCCTAATGTTTGAGGTGAACTATTTTTTAGCGTAACTGAATAATCCTATAATGGTTACTGTATAGAATCCAATAATTCTGAAATCATAAAATCTTTATGTTTAGTAAATGCAGTCATATAAGCTGAATCAACAGGCTGCACAGCTGGCGATTTAACTTTTAAAGGATCGATGGCTTTTCCATTCCGATAAAACCTAAAATCAAGATGAGGACCTGTTACCAATCCACTCTTTCCAACATAGGCAATTACATCCCCTTGTTTCACTTTTTTCCCAGTATTAATTCCTTTGGCATATCCAGATAAATGCAGATAGGCAGTGCTATATGTACCATTGTGTTTTATTTTAATTTGTCGGCCGCCTTCCCTTGTCCGCCACATTTTTTCAACAACTCCATCGCCAACAGTCAGTACAGGCGTCCCAACTGCTGCGGCATAATCAACACCCAGATGAGGACGTCGGTATTTTAACACAGGATGTAAACGGCTAGTAGAATAACGAGAACTAATGCGTTTAAACTTTAGAGGTGCTTTTAAGAAAGCACGCCTTAAACTCCCCCCCTTTTCATCAAAATAATCGCCCACACTATCCTGAATAAAATAGAATGCATATTGGTTTTCTCCAGCATGTTCAAAACTAGCAGCCAAGACTTTTCCCAAACCAACCTTTTGATTTTCAACAAATAATTCTTCATAAACAACATTAAAAGCATCGCCTTTTTTAACACCAAAGAAATCTACAGTCCAAGCAAATATTTCAGATAATTCATTCGCCAGATTAGGGTCAGCATCAGCTTCTACTATCGCATTCCATAAAGATGAAGCGATGGATCCAGAAACATGTTTTTGATGAATTATAACCTCTTTAAGTCCTTTATGGATATGGATCGAATCACGGAGGTCAAAAACGATATAGGAGATGGATGATTCTTCATAAATGAAATATTGTACTTTTTCAATAGAATCATTTTTACATAAAACTGAATAGTGATTTCCTTGACGAATATGACGGACATCAAACACAGGTTTTGATCTACGAGCTGCTAAATCAATATCTGAATAATTAACCCCATATTTAAGTAATATATCTGCTAAAAATTGATTGCGTTTTATCTTATCTCTATAGATCACTAAAGAATCAACAACGATCCCATACTCCATATTGGGTTCATAAGCTGGCAAGTTTATTAAATCACTTTTATCGTCCATATGCGATTGGCGATAACGAAAATCAATGAATAATATAATTAATAGAGTAATAATAATGAGAGTCGTTGTTTCAATCAGTCTTCGATTCATGCACCCTTAGTTTTTAGTATTTGTATTTTCATTTGTCTCTATCAATATCTTAAAGTCCTGAATAATTTCGTTCGGAACATGTAACGATAATTGATAATGCTTTATTTTCCACCCATTTTCAGTTTTAGAAAAAACTCCGGATGACATACAGACTCCCATATGAGTATCTAATTGCTCATCAAACCAAGCAAAATCATTTCTTTCATTTAAGAATATTTCACGTTTGCTCGGTTTAAAGTTCCATGCACTTCCATCAGCAAAATGGGGTTCACAGAATTCCCTAAAATCATTTTTGATCCATTTCTCACTAGCATCAGTACCAATGAAATAAAAATCGTCTGCCATTACATCAAAATAGGCCTCCAGATTTCCTTTAGCAGCATTCATATGCCATTCGTTAATCAATTGATCAATAATGCTAATTTCTTCAGCAGCATTTCTCTTTGGAGATAAACATCCCGAAAATAAACATAAAACGATAATG
>JBFFMB010000465.1:0-1991 GCA_041554455.1 Bacteroidales bacterium | reverse complement strand
GTAAAATACTGCTGAAAAAGACTCTCACTATTGGGAACAAGATTATGAACCCCCATTAGAGTTAACTTAAAAGTATGTAATTCACCGTAATAGCTACTGATAGGAAATGCGAACATCAATCCGCAAGCAATACTTGCAAGAAATAAATATATGCTTTGAATTCGTTGTATCATGAGATCATTATTTTATGCAAATATATAAATACTGCTTTAGATTTACTAGATGATTTAAAACTTTATAAACTCTTATGATACAGCCTGCTTAATTATGTTTAGGACAACTTATTTTATTAAAAAGCGTCCTTATTATTATAATTATATTATATTTGCAATAGAATAAGTATTTCCATTAATCACTTTCAATTAATCTTATTTAAAATATTGCAGCAAAAATCATTATTACATTAAGTAATACCTATAAAGAACTAAATTAAATTTTCATGTACGACATCATTGAATTAAACGGCAAGTTGGTATCAGACTTACGCGAGATAGCAAAAAGCCTAAATATTCCAAAAGCAGACAAATTGCTTAAACAAGATATTATTTACAAAATATTGGATCATCAAGCATTAAATCCCACAGAAGAGATTTTGGAAAAAGAGAAAAAAGAATCAAAAAAAGTACCATTCAAAGGAAAACGCTCAAGAATTAGTCGTGAACCCGACAAAATTGAAACCCCGCAAATCAAACTTGAATCCGATGAAACTATCTCACCGAAGGTTGTAGTAGAAAAAACAGAAGCTCAAGTTATACCTGAAGAGATTAAAAAAGTTCACAAAGAAAAAATTATTACAAAAAAAATCGAACCTAAGGAAGTTGCTCAAACTCCATTTGAAGGCAAGAAAGAAATCAATAAAGAAGAACGAAAGCATACCCCCAAGCCTGAAGCACATGTTAAAAGAGATGAATACCTATTTGAACTTGAAGGGATAGTGTCAAGTGAAGGTGTCCTTGAAATCATGCAAGATGGTTATGGTTTCCTTCGTTCATCTGATTATAATTATTTGAACTCTCCTGATGATATTTATGTATCTCAATCGCAAATCAAATTATTTGGTTTAAAAACCGGAGATACTGTACGTGGAACGATTCGTCCACCGAAAGAAACTGAAAAATATTTCCCACTAATTAAGGTCGAATTAATTAATGGTCGTAAACCAGAAGATGTAAGAGATAGAATTCCATTTGACTTCTTGACACCCCTTTTCCCTGACGAAAAATTTACGCTAACTGGTCATGCACAAGAATCGATTTCAACCCGTGTAATTGATCTCTTCACACCTATTGGTAAAGGTCAACGTGGGTTAATTGTTGCCCAGCCTAAAACAGGTAAAACAGTATTGCTTAAAGAAATTGCAAATGCGATTGCTGGAAATCATCCTGAGGCTTACTTAATCATTTTATTGATTGACGAACGTCCTGAAGAGGTTACAGATATGGAACGTAGTGTGAATGCAGAAGTTATTTCATCAACCTTTGATGAGCCTGCTGAACGCCATGTAAAAATTGCAAATATTGTTTTAGAGAAAGCTAAACGCATGACTGAATGTGGTCACGATGTTGTCATTCTACTTGATTCAATTACTCGTTTAGCAAGAGCTTACAATACAGTTTCTCCTGCTTCAGGTAAAGTATTATCAGGTGGTGTGGAAGCCAACGCACTACAAAAACCAAAACGTTTCTTCGGAGCTGCTCGAAAAATTGAAAATGGTGGTTCATTAACCATTATTGCAACTGCTTTAACCGAAACAGGTTCTAAAATGGATGAAGTGATCTTTGAAGAATTTAAAGGTACCGGTAATATGGAGCTTCAATTAGATCGTAAATTATCTAATAAACGTGTTTATCCTGCGGTAGATTTAGTAGCTTCAAGTACACGTCGTGAAGACTTATTACTTGATAAAGAATCACTCCAACGTATTTGGGTATTAAGAAATCATTTAGCTGACATGAATCCTTTGGAAGCCATGAATTTCCTAAAAGACAGAT
>JBFFMB010000464.1:0-1994 GCA_041554455.1 Bacteroidales bacterium | reverse complement strand
GCAAGGTTGGCATCAATTTTCGATATCTTTTTCATTTCTACGCCATAGAAGCGTTTGATATGCATGAATATCCTACGGAAAAGGAATACAAGAATAGCTAGTGCAATGATAAAAGCAAAAACATCACTGGAGGCAATTAAGATATCATAAACGGGACCTAATGCTGAAAGTATACGTTCAGTCCCGAAAAGACCATCAATAATCATTTCAATACTACCAACTAAGATGACTAAGAATCCCCAGAATACTAAGGCATGTAAACCTCCGATTATCGGTTGACGAAATATTTTTGTTTGCCCGATGGCAACTTCCATCATTATCCAGATTCGTTTTGGAATATCTTTAATGGGATAAGGCTTTGTGAATTTCAAATAAGAAAAAATCCGAAACATAGTCCAGCTAAATATTCCAAGGGTGATAAGTATTGATGCGGCGAAAATGAGTTGCTTAATCATAAGTATTTCATTTTTAGTTGTTAGGTAGCATAAATATAGTAAAAACCGTGCAATATTATTGATTATTTCATTAAGAATTAAAATAAATAGAAAGCCTAATTTACAAGCCTTTCTAAATGTATTGAACTATAAAAAATTAGCTAAGATTCCTTATATTTGTGATAACCTAATAAATTAAAATTCATACTATGTTGAGTAACGAGATTTATAAACCCATAAATCATATACGCATTGTTACGGCAGCTTCTTTGTTCGATGGACATGATGCAGCTATTAACGTGATGCGACGCATCATTCAGAGCACTGGAGCCGAGGTCATTCACCTTGGACACAATCGCTCAGTTCAGGAAATCGTGGAATGTGCTATTCAGGAAGATGTTCAGGCAATTGCAATCACTTCTTATCAAGGAGGGCATACCGAATTTTTCATGTATATGTATGATCTTTTGAAAGAAAAAGGATGCGAACACATTAAAATTTTTGGTGGTGGTGGTGGTGTGATTCTTCCAGAGGAAATGGATGAATTGCATAAATATGGAATAGCTCGGATTTATTCACCCGATGATGGTCGTACCATGGGCTTGCAGGGAATGATCAATGATTTGATGGAACAATCTGATTTTCCTACCGGGAAAAACATTAATGTAAATTTGAATGGGGTTCTCGAAAAAGACCCCAAAACATTGGGTTGTTTAATTTCGGCTGCTGAAAATTACCCTGAAGAAATACAAGATTTATTAAAGGAAATTGAAGTAAGAGCAAAAAAATATAAAGCACCCGTATTGGGAATTACAGGTACAGGTGGAGCAGGAAAATCAAGTTTGGTCGATGAGTTGGTTCGACGGTTTTTAACTGATTTTGAAGATAAAACCATTGCCATTATTTCAGTGGATCCATCGAAACGTAAAACGGGTGGTGCTCTTTTAGGCGATCGAATTCGCATGAATTCAATTTTTAATTCCCGGGTTTATATGCGATCGCTGGCTACACGCCAATCTAATTTGGCCATGTCGAAATATGTGAAAGATGCTGAAAATATTGTTCAAGCAGCTGATTTTGATTTAGTGATTTTAGAGACCTCGGGCATTGGTCAGTCGGATACAGAGATTATCGATCATAGCGATCTTTCAATGTATGTGATGACTCCTGAGTACGGCGCTGCTACTCAGCTTGAAAAAATTGACATGCTCGATTTTGCAGATATTATTGCCTTAAATAAGTTTGATAAAAGAGGGGCTTTGGATGCCTTGCGGGATGTGAAAAAGCAATATGCTCGCAATCATCAGCTTTGGCATGCCGATGTAGATTCGATGCCTGTTTACGGAACGGTTGCTTCTCAGTTTAATGATCCGGGCGTCAATGAATTGTATCGTGCTTTGATTGTAAAAATTAAGGAAAAAACGGGAGTCGATTTCAAATCGAAAAGGGCAGCTACTGATGAACAGTCTGAAAAAGTATATATTATTCCACCAAATAGGGTTCGTTACTTATCCGAAATCTCGGATGTCGTTCGGAATTATAATAAATGGGCCGAAGATC
>JBFFMB010000463.1:0-1999 GCA_041554455.1 Bacteroidales bacterium | reverse complement strand
TATTATGTTAGCTTCTTCCATTTCAGTTGATCGAATTTTCATTTTTCGAAAATCTTCCAAGATGGTATTAACGAACACTTTTCTTAACCAACCTTCGAAAGACCCTTTATCCTTATATTGTTTTATTTTCTGAAAAACCTTTATAAAACCGTTATGTAGATAGTCTTCAGCATCTGTTTTGTTTTTTGAATAGTATAAACACAAGGCAAACATTTTTGCAGAATACATGCGAAACAAGAGTTCTTGTGACTCTCGATCATTGTCAATGCATCCTTTAATTAAGATTTTTAATTTGCTTGTATCCACTCTATTCGTATTCTATTCTTATAACGCAAATATAATAATTAGCGCGTGTAATTTTAATTCCATGTCCGAGTAATCGAAATGTGGTCATTTGATTACTCGGACTGAAATGATTAACTAATGCCTAATCGTTTCTTATTAAGCATCCTCCCATGAAAAAAACAAGCTTATTCAATAATTTCAATTTTACTTAAGAACTGTATATTCGTTAAATTTGTATAATCATACTGGTAAAAGCCATCTTCTCCTATCATTAAAAGCACCCCATTTATTGGAATTACATCGAAGGCATTAATATTTGCAAATATTGCAATTTGATTTTCATCGATGGCGAGAGGATCGTTAATGTCATAAATTTTTAAACCCGCATCTCCATCGCATAAAAACAGGGTTTCTCCATCAATTCCTAAGCCGTGAGGATTAGTCATAGGATAACGTTTAAGCAATACTGGATTTTCAATATCTTCGAGCGAAACAACATTCAACTCATTGATGAAGCTATTCCAGCAACTTGAACCTCCACGCAAAGTAACATAGGCAAGATTATCTTTTACAACAACGGGATCGCAAGTTGTAACATGCCAAAAATTACTAATGTACATAGGTGAAAGTGGGTTTGAAATATCGTAGATACGCATTCCATTTTGTGTCCCAAGAAACATTTTATCATTCAAAAGATACATGGTTTCAATATTCCAACCAGCATAAAAGTCACTATATAAGACAGGCTCAGATGGATCATTTAGGCTAAAAATATTGAGTTTGTAATCGTCTACAGCATACAGAATATCCCCATAAAGACCAAATCGAGTCATGGACCCTCCAATGCCAAAACCATTCCCGCTTATTTCTGCATAGCTATTGGCTCCTCGAGGTAAGGAAGAAGATGAAAAGTCATACTTCCAATATACCGGATAATACGTGTCTTCAATTTCTTCTCGAACTGATTTAATTTCCCATCCCACAACAACTCCTTTTTCTTCATCAATCTGAGCTAAAGGATAATTTTCGTCATAAGGAGGTAAGATGTATGGAAAAACCTTTTTAACACGATTTGTTTCTGAAATAGCCTCCAAATTACTAATGTCTAAGCTGACTAAGTCTACATAACTATCCACATATAAATGCGTTCCACTTATTGCCATATCAGCTACTCCAGGAACTTCAATAAAGGTTTTGTTCACTGGATTTGAAGGATTAGAATTATCAATAATATGTATCCCTTCTAATTCTTCAATAATAAAGATATAGTCATCCTTAAAGTATAATTTACCAGGATTTTTTAGAGGTTTAGAATCAAGTTGCTTTATGGCCGTTGCAAGATTATCATAGCTCATATAAATGGGACTGTTTGCTACAAAAATGCGTACATGCTTATCTTCACAAGAATATCCAATTAATAGAAACAGAGCGATGAGTATAATGATGTTTTTTTTCATTTTATTAAATTTTTATTTAAAGATTATTCCCATTCTGATATTCATTCTATTATAGTCCACTTCAATCCTATTTTCATCAGTGAGTTTATAATTTAGTTTTTGGAAATGATAACTAACAGAAAACGAAAGACCGAAGTTTTTGCTAAACATTTTACGGATTCCAAATCCAGGATTAAATAAAAATCCGCCTCTTGGGTTTGAACTAGGGGGATAGCCCATTATCCATCCTGGGTATAGGTCCCAAATAATTGGATTGG
>JBFFMB010000462.1:0-2001 GCA_041554455.1 Bacteroidales bacterium | reverse complement strand
GTGTCCTCTCAGGTTATTTATTTCCAAGCATCGTCGATTTTTGGGAATCCTTAAAATCAAGTCCAGAGAGCACAACCAATATCCCTTTAGCCATAGGACTTATTTTAATGATGTATCCTCCCTTGGCAAAAGTTAAATACGAGGAATTGGGCGATGTATTTAGAAATGTGAAAGTGCTTTCTTTATCATTGCTTCAAAACTGGATCATTGGGCCTGTACTAATGTTTGCTTTGGCCATTACATTCTTTAAATTATTTCCGGGAGAAAACAATGCCAACCTGCCCTATATGTATGGAATCATTATGATCGGTTTGGCTCGTTGTATAGCCATGGTGATTGTGTGGAATGATTTAGCAAAAGGAGATACGCAATATGCGGCTGGATTGGTTGCCTTTAATTCAATATTTCAGGTGCTTTTCTTTTCAGTATATGCCTATTTTTTTATAGCTGTTTTACCCGGATGGTTTGGGATTCCTACCAATAATGCGGTTGAAAACATCACCATAGGAAGAATTGCAGAGAGTGTGTTTATTTATTTAGGAATCCCATTTATTGCAGGATTTTTAACTCGCTTCATACTGATCAGACTTAAAAGTAAAGAATGGTATCATACGAAATTCATTCCCAAGATTAGTCCTTTAACACTAATAGCTTTACTGTTCACTATTATTGTAATGTTTTCACTCAAGGGTGAATATATTATTAAAATTCCTTTGGATGTGGTTTTTATTGCCATCCCTCTGCTCATCTATTTCCTCATCATGTTTTTCTTATCCTTTTTTATGAGTAAGAAAATTGGGGCAAACTATAAACAATCAACCACATTGGCATTTACAGCTGCCAGTAATAATTTTGAGTTAGCCATTGCTGTTGCCATTGCCATTTTTGGCACAAATTCGGGTGAAGCTTTTGCAGCGGTCATTGGACCATTAGTTGAAGTTCCTGTGATGATAGCCCTGGTAAGTGTGGCTTTAAAATTTAAAAATAAATATTTCAATAAATAACTTGACCCCACATAATGCTACAAAAACGTTTAATTATCAGCCTGACACTCCTTGTTTTATGGGTGCTATTTTATATGAATCTACAAGTCATTTCCGATCTTATTGTAGATGATTTATTGCACTTAAAAACAGGTGATCACTTTACAGAATCCTTACGTTTTTTCATTTTTGAGACGCCAAAAGTGTTATTACTCTTAAGCTTAATTATTTTCTTTGTAGGAATTATTCGGAGCTTTTTTAATGCGGAGAAAACCAGAAAAGCACTAGAGGGAAAATCATTGTTTACAGGAAATATAATGGCCGCATTATTAGGTGTAGTAACTCCCTTTTGCTCCTGTTCAGCCATCCCATTATTTTTGGGTTTTGTTGAAGCAGGCATTCCGATTGGTGTGACCTTTTCCTTTTTGATTGCAGCACCTATGATCAATGAAGTAGCCATTGTTTTATTGTTGGGTTTATTTGGATGGAAAGTAACCCTTATTTATGTGGTCACAGGTTTAACCATTGCGATCACCTCTGGTTGGCTCATAGGAAAGCTAAACTTGAGCAAATATGTTCAAGATTGGGTCTATCAAGTGAAGAGTGGGGATCAAAGCTTGATTGATGAAAAAATTAGTTGGGATGAGCGCATAAAATTAGGTTATGATTCGGTTAAAGATATTGTAGGCAAAATATGGATTTATATTTTACTCGGTATTGCGGTTGGTGCAGGAGCACATGGTTATATTCCTGAAGATTACATGGCTAGTTTAATGGGTGGCGATAAATGGTATTCGGTACCATTATCGATCTTGATTGGAATCCCCCTTTATTCGAATGCAGCAGGAATCATCCCTATTGTGAGTGTACTCATCGAAAAAGGAGCATCCCTCGGAACAGCTCTTGCTTTTATGATGTCAGTTATTGGCTTATCACTCCCCGAAGTGATCATCTTAAAGAAAGTATTAAAAACTCCATTGCTAGTTATATTTGTATCCATCGTAGCAATGGGAATCCT
>JBFFMB010000461.1:0-2005 GCA_041554455.1 Bacteroidales bacterium | reverse complement strand
TGAGTATTTTGATACCGTGGGAACTGAAGAATGCAGAATGGCCATCCATAATTTTCAGGCATTATTACTAAAAAAGAAAAAGGATTTGCTTCCAAAATTTATTGAAGGGAATAAAAAGGAAGGATATACCTAT
Organism: Bacteroidales bacterium; assembly: GCA_041554455.1. Classification (GTDB taxonomy): domain Bacteria; phylum Bacteroidota; class Bacteroidia; order Bacteroidales. The sequence continues at coordinate 1,872 of JBFFMB010000461.1, read as the reverse complement.
CGTCATGGATATGAATTTGGGTTTGAATATATGGTACTCGAATATCCCTTTGCTTTTTGGCAATGGGGAACGGATTGTAGTTCAATACCCGATGAAAATGTAGGCTTAGATTCTGTTTATAAACATTTTAATAAAGTAGTAGACTATGGTTATCTTACCGATTCAAAAATAAAAGAAGATTATAGTTTTATGGTTCAGGCCATGAAAGACTTTGGTTATTATGGCTATGATGTTTCTGAATTCGAAGGTTTATTGGATGTGGTGAAAGAACATAATTATGATTTTGTTCTTCCTGAAGGAATGAAAATCACCTATCATCCCGAATTGATGCAAAATGTCAAGAACTATTTGCAAAAAGAAGGCGATCACTTTTTATATATTTACGGTGGCTTTGATCCTTATGCTTCGCAACAAGTGGTTCTCACTGGGGAGTGTGATGCGGTGAAATATGTACTTCCAGGTGGTTCACATGCTACACGGATTAAACATTTTTCAAAGGAAATCAGACAGGAAATATTCAAGAAATTAGAGGAATGGCTGGATATTGATATTACTTACGAATTCCCTGAATAATATTATTAAACTTAAATTAAACCAATGACTTCAAGCTCAACTCAAAACAAGAAATCTTACCTTTTATCGATTACAATTATAGGGGCCTTATTTTTTATTTTTGGCTTTGTTACCTGGCTTAACGGAATACTAATTCCATATCTACAAATTGCGTGTGAGCTGACAAATTTCCAAGCTCTTTTTGTGGCCTTTGCATTTTATATTTCTTATACGGTGATGGCTTTGCCTTCGTCTTGGGTATTGAAAAAAACGGGTTTTAAAAATGGGATGATGGTTGGATTGTTGGTGATGGCTGTGGGGACCTTGCTTTTTATTCCTGCTGCACAAAGCCGCACCTATGAGCTATTTTTATTAGGCTTATTTATCATGGGAACAGGACTGGCTGTTTTGCAAACGGCTTCTAACCCATACATCACGATTATTGGTCCTATCGAATCCGCTGCTAAGCGAATTAGTATTATGGGGATTTGCAATAAAGTAGCAGGAGCTGCGGCTCCGTTAATTCTGGCTTATTATATTTTAAGTGATGGCGATGCCTTTGTGGAGAGCTTAAAATCAATGGACACTGCTGCTAAGGCAATAGCACTCGATGGATTAGCCGCAAGAGTAATCATGCCTTATATAATAATGACTGTTGTCTTGGTATTATTAGGTTTGATGATTCGCTTTTCTCCTTTACCTGAAATTGAGGATGAACAAGAAGAAGTGGATGAATCCATCTCCAGTAAATCAAATATTTTCCAATTTCCCCATTTGATTTTGGGCGTATTAGCCTTATTCTTCTATGTGGGTGTTGAGGTCATTGCAGGAGATACTATTATTCGTTATGGAATCTCTTTAGGCATACCCATTGATCAGGCAAAAGCCTTTACGTCTTATACTTTAGTTGCCATGATTGTGGGTTATGTTTTAGGAATTATGTTTATACCTAAACTTATTTCTCAGCGAAGAGCATTGGAAATTTCAGCCCTATTGGGAATCATTTTCAGTGTAGCAGCTATTTTTACTCCACCTATAATTTCAGTTACATTTATAGCATTACTTGGATTAGCAAACGCATTGGTTTGGCCTGCTATTTGGCCTTTAGCGATACACGATTTAGGTCGCTTTATAAAAACAGGTTCGGCCATGTTAATAATGGCTATTGCCGGTGGTGCAATCCTTCCTTTATTATGGGGGAAAATAGCTGATGTATATACATCGCAAGCGGCTTACTGGGTGATGATTCCTTGTTACATTTTCATTTTATTGTATGCTACTCGTTGGCACAAAATGCGTTCTTGGAAGAAGTAAGTATTT
>JBFFMB010000460.1:0-2005 GCA_041554455.1 Bacteroidales bacterium | reverse complement strand
TAGACCACAAACCTCCTTTGCATTTTAGCGGTTGACTAAAGTGCAAGGGATTTTATTATTCATAAAAAAACAAACGTTATGGAATTAGTAAATCCCGGTATTGGATTGATATTTTGGATGACTTTGTCATTTGGAATTGTTTTATTTATTCTTGCAAAGTTTGCTTGGAAGCCAATTTTAAAATCATTGCGTGATCGTGAAAACACCATTGATGAGGCTTTGAATGAAGCAAATAAAGCTCGTGAAGAAATGAAACAATTGCACTTCGATAATGAAGCCTTATTGAAAGAAGCGAAAGAAGAACGTGACGGAATACTTCGCGATGCGAGAAAAATAAAGGAATCAATCATCGAGGAATCAAAAAATAAAGCGAACGAAGAAGCTAATCGGATTGTGGAGAGTGCGAAAGAAAGCATTCAACATGAGAAGATGGCAGCAATGACTGAGTTGAAAAATCAGTTGGCAACTTTATCTATTGAGATTGCAGAAAAGATCTTAAAAGAAGAGCTTTCGGAGGATAAAAAACAAAAAGAATACGTCCAGAAATTAATTGACGACGTAAAATTTAACTAGCTAGATGAAGGAAACCAAAATAGCAAATCGCTACGCCAAAGCTTTATTTGATCTTGCACTTGAAAAAGAGCTTATTGATCAAGTAAAAGACGATATGGAAATGGTCGTTTCGGTTTGTCAGCAAAATAAAGATTTCAGAATGATGCTTCAAAGTCCGATCATTTTTACGGAAAAAAAAGAAGCTATTCTAAAAGCTGTTTTTGAAAAACAAATCCAACAAATCTCCTATTTTTTCCTACTAATTATTACTCGGAAAAAACGCGAAGCTGTATTGGAAGCTATTGCTGAACAATTTGTGTTCATATTCAAAGAATATAAAAATATCACAACGGCAAAATTGAGTACTGCCGTTGAACTTGATACAGAAATTAAAAAGAAAGTGATTGCCTTGTTGAGTGAACAAACCAAAGGTGAAATTGAACTTTCGGAAGAAGTCAACAAAGAATTAATTGGTGGTTTTGTTTTGAGTTACGACGACAATCAATACGATGCCAGTATTAAAAAACAAATCAAAGAATTGCGACGCAACTTTGATAAGAATTTGTATATCAGAGAATTTTAAAATAGATAATAAAAAATCAATCATATGGCAGGAATTAAACCCTCAGAGGTATCCGCAATATTGCGCCAACAATTGGCAGGTTTTAAAGATGAAGCACATCTAGAGGAAGTCGGTACCGTTCTTCAAATTGGTGACGGAATTGCACGTATTTATGGTTTAAGTAATGCTGAAGCCGGAGAACTTTTGGAGTTCGAAAAAGGTGGATTAAAAGCCATCGTTTTAAACCTTGAAGAAGACAATGTGGGAGCCGTACTATTAGGTGGTAGCGGTACTATTAACGAAGGAGATCTCGTTAAACGTACAGGTCAAATTGCTTCTATTCAAGTAGGTGAAGGATTGCTTGGTCGTGTAATCAACACATTGGGTGAACCTATTGATGGTAAAGGCGAAATTAAAGGTGAACGTTTTGAAATGCCTTTGGAGCGTGTAGCCCCTGGTGTTATTTTCCGCCAGCCTGTAAACGAGCCTCTACAAACTGGATTAAAACCAGTTGATGCCATGATTCCTATCGGACGTGGACAACGTGAGTTAATCATTGGTGACCGTCAAACAGGTAAAACGGCCATCGCTATTGATACCATCATCAATCAAAAAGAATTTTATGATAAAGGCGAACCTGTGTATTGTATTTATGTAGCAATTGGACAAAAAGGGTCAACCATTGCTCAGCTATATAAAACATTTGAAGACGCAGGTGCTTTACCTTATACAACCATTGTTTCGGCTACGGCTTCTGATCCAGCTGCGATGCAGTTTTATGCTCCATTTACAGGTGCAGCGATTGGTGAATTTTTCCGTGATACGTGTCGTCCGGCATTAGTTGTTTATGATGATCTTTCAAAACAAGCCGTTGCTTATCGTGAGGTTTCT
>JBFFMB010000459.1:0-2021 GCA_041554455.1 Bacteroidales bacterium | reverse complement strand
AATTGGTTAATTGGGGAATTACCATCATCCCGATTTGGTTTGTGGGGATGACATTATACCAGCGCATATATGCCTCTAAAAGTGAAAAACAGGCCAAGAAAGCCTGGTTTATCGCAGGCTTGTTTGAATGGCCTCTGATGGCCTTTATGGGTGTTATACTGGGATTATTTTCGAGGGTAGCATTTGAAAACGGAATGTTTACAGATATTGGTTATTCATTGAGTACAGGAATGGATCCTGAAATGGGATTACCGGTATTATTAAATACAGTCTTGCCTGTCGGATTAATGGGACTTATGCTTTCGGCCTATTTCTCTGCTGTACTTTCCACCGCAGATAGTTGTCTGATGGCAGCTTCTGGAAATGTACAAACCGATATCTTAAGCAAGCTCTTCAAATTTAAACAAGATCGTAAATCGCAATTACTGGCATCGCAAATCGTGACACTTAGTATTGGAGCATTAGCACTATTGCTCGCTTCCTATATGACTAATGTTCTCGAATTAATGCTCTACTCCTATGCCTTTATGGTTTCCGGTTTATTTATTCCGATTTTGGTTGCATTATATGGTAAAAAGCCCAATTCATTGGCTGCCATTCTATCAATGATCATTGGAGGAACAACGACCGTAGTTTTGATTATTTCCAAGCTCGATTTACCTCTTGACCTAGATGCAAACATCTTTGGAATTACAGCTTCGGCATGTGCATATTTTTTAGTAACCTTCATCTCCAAAAAAACAGCGAAATGATACCAAAAATTATTGAGCTAAGGCATCAACTCCATCAAAACCCTGAAGTTTCTAATAATGAATTTAACACTTCTGAGCGGATAGTAAATTTCGTTAAGCCCTTTCTTCCAAACGAAATTATACATCTGGGAAAAACAGCAAAAGCCTTTGTCTTTAAAGGAAAGGAAGCCGGCAAAACAGTCATATTCAGAGCCGAATTGGATGCCCTGCCAATAGAAGAAAAATCTTCGCTCGCTTATGCTTCTGCCAATCAAAATGTATCGCATGTTTGCGGACACGATGGTCATATGGCCATTTTAGCTGGTTTGGCTCAAAAGATAGCAAATGAAGCTCCAAAATACGGAAAGGTCGTTTTATTGTTTCAAGCTGCCGAAGAAGTAGAGCAAGGGGCAAGAGAGGTGATAGAAGATCCAAAATTTAAAGAATTAGAAGCAGACTATATTTTTGCCCTTCATAATATTCCGGGAATAGAAAAACACACTATTGTACTAAAAAGCGGAAGCTTTTCTGCCGCCTCCAAAGGAATGACTGTTAAACTTTTTGGTAAAACAGCACATGCTGCTGAACCCGAAAACGGCATCAGTCCTGCGAATGCTATTTCAAAGATTATTAATCAGCTTCACGAATTAAAAGAAAATAAAAGCTTATTTAACGATCTGGCTTTACTTACCATCATTCATATCCAATTGGGTGAAATCTCTTTTGGGACATCGCCTGGTTATGCAGAAATGAGAGTGACCTTACGCTCCTTTGAAAATAAAGACATGGATATACTAAGTGCTCATGCTGAAAAAATAATCAACGAAATTTCGAAAGCAGAAAATTTAGATTGCAGTATTTCATATTCTGAAGAATTTCCTGCAAGTGTGAATAAGGATGAGTGTTTGAACTATGTTGAGGAATCGGCAAGACAACACAATTTAACAATCGAAATCATAGAAAAACCATTTAAATGGTCGGAAGATTTTGGGTATTATTCGCAAGATTACAAATCGTGTTTGTTTGGTTTGGGTTCAGGAATATCGCAGCCACCACTTCATAATCCGCATTACGATTTCCCTGATGAAATCATTGAAAGCGGGATAAATATATTTTATAGTATATATAAGAAAATCAATTTGCAAAATGACAGATAGCTCAGTAATAACCATTGACGAACAATCGCTGCAAACTAATGTAGCATTTTTGAAGAAGAAAATGGGCAAGAAGGTGCTCATATCGGCAGTTGTAAAAGCCAACGCTTATGGACATGGCATCGAGCAAATTGTT
>JBFFMB010000458.1:0-2043 GCA_041554455.1 Bacteroidales bacterium | reverse complement strand
TTTTAAAGAAGAGAAAGTACTACTCCCCAAATCTATTCCATTTGGAGTTAAGGACGTATGTAATGAATAAATATTCAAGCCGTCACGTTTTGCAATCATCTCCAATTTTTTCTGCATTGCTTCTTGACTCATATTTTGGTCAAAAGCAGGAATCAGAATGGTACCATAAGAAAACTCTTTATTCAAATTTTCATCACGATAAGTAAATGGAGATTGCGCAACTTTAGCTCGGAGGCCTAAGGATAAAATTTCGGATAAAGCTCGAGGAGCATAATATTCATCCCATTGAAATGCCCAGGCAACTGTATTATCGCTGCTATTTTCAAGGGCACCATTTATTGACAATTCAGTGATAGCATTCCCCTTTAGTTTATCAAGCTGTTTTTTATCTTTCATTTCTGCCAAAGGCAAATTAAAAGACATCGCCATATTCCACGTTGAAACATCATAAAAAGTTTGATCCTTGAAATAACGATTTATCTCGAATAGGGATTTTATCAAACGGTAGTTTTGTTGTTTCAGAGGGATCAAATAAGAAGACTCTTTATCAAAAAACGTATCGTCCACAGTAATATTTTCCGATAATTGATAGACATTGATATTATGGAGTTGAAGAATTTTGAGTAATTCAAGCGTTCTGCCTTGATCACTGATACCCCCAAATAAATATGCCTTCACAACATCTTTATCGGCCTCTTTATAAGCATTTACGTAAAATTCTTTTTGATATTCGAGTAATTCAACACGCATATCGTTAGCTGCTTCGAGGGTTGATAAAGTAACGGTAAATTGATTTCTTATCGCAAACGGAAACGTTATGATTCCATTCTCTGTTTGGCGCTGAAAACCACGAACACTCGCCTGTTCAAATAAAATTCCTACACCAGAATTAATATCAGGATAAGAGCTTCCTTTTCCGTAATAATAGTCATCAAACACTTCTTTAGTAAAATAGCGAGATCCAATTTTGTCTAGATATTTCGCATGATATTCAGCAATCTTAGCTGTCAATAAATGATTTTTATGAGGAGTGAGTGGGTTTATTCGACTGGGTACTCCCGGTTGAAAAAAGAACGTACTATTAGAACCCATTTCATGGTGATCGGTCACAATATTTGGTCTCCATTTTTGAATTTGTTCAACACGTCCTCTGCTTTCAGGATGTGCTAATAAAATATAATCCCTATTCAAATCAAACCAATAATGATTTGTACGTCCGCCTGGCCAAACTTCATTAAATGCTCGACTACTAGGGTCAAAATCATTTGATTTACTTTTATGCATATTTGCCCAATTAGCAAATCGATTAACGCCGTCAGGATTTAAAGCAGGATCGACAATAATCACCGTGTTTTCTAATAAATTATCAATTTCTTCCCCTTTGGCGGCTGCTAAAAAGTAGGTGGTAAGTAAAGATGCATTAACCCCACTTGCTTCGTTTCCATGAACGGAATAACCCAATACAATGACTAGTGGCATTTCGTCTACACTAATATCGGATGAGCTATTGGGATCGCTAAGCTTTAAATGTTCCGTTCTAATTTCTTCAAGTTTGGCTAGATTATTCGGGCTACTAAAAATCAATTGATATAGTGGGCGATTTTCATGCGATCTGGCATACTCTTTCAATACGGCTCGATCTGTTGAATTAGCGATCGTTTTCAAATAATTAACCAATTGATCGTGACTCACCATCCATTCTCCAACCTCATAGCCTAAAACACTTGCAGGTGTTGGAATACTTATATCAAATTCAACATTATTCGGCATATAATAATCCATATTGGATTTGGCACTTAAGTTGAAACTCCAAAAAATCACTAAAACAAAAAATATAGTCTTCTTCATAAATTGTATTTTTACAATTGCCAAGTTAATAATTTTTAATTTCAAGAGTAGGTAAAGGCTTTATTTATTCTACATTACAGATAATATAACTGATAAAAACATCATTTTGACTTACCAACAATAAAGCGATATTTACATATTAAAGCTTGTAATTGGTAATCCGTTGCTTGATTGAAACATAAAAAACAAGTTTTC
>JBFFMB010000457.1:0-2044 GCA_041554455.1 Bacteroidales bacterium | reverse complement strand
TTCTGATAATCCTTCTTTAACCTCATCATTGGCCAAAACAGTTCCCAACTCAGGGCACCAGTTTACCATAGTATCTGAAAGGTGAGCCAAACGATAATTCATCAGTGTTTGCTGTTGTGTTTTCTCATCCATCGCTTTCCACTCTTCAGCAGTGAAAGGCTCTATTGGATCACAAGCGGCATTGATGTTTTTATTTCCGTGTTCTTGAAATTTTTCAATCAATTTAGCGATTGGCTGAGCTTTATCTAAATCTTTATCGTACCACGAATGAAATAATTGAATAAAAGTCCACTGAGTCCACTTATAATAATTAGGATCACAGGTTCTTACTTCTCGATCCCAATCAAAAGAAAAGCCAATTTTATCGAGTTGAACGCGATATCGATCAATATTTTTTACAGTCGTAACTTCAGGATGAGTTCCCGTTTGAATCGCATATTGTTCAGCAGGTAAACCATAAGCGTCATAACCCATTGGATGCAACACATTATACCCACGTTGACGCATATAACGAGCATAAATATCTGAAGCTATATAACCTAGAGGATGACCTACATGTAATCCGGCTCCCGAAGGATAAGGAAACATATCCAACACATAAAACTTAGGCTTATTATGATCGATTTCAGCTTTAAATGTTTTTTTCTCACTCCAATATTTTTGCCATTTAGGCTCAATCTCCAAAAAATTGTAGTCCATCCTTATTTAATTATTTATTTATCAAAACTATATGAAAATTCTCTTCAGCCTGCGAAGTTAGGAAATTTCAGAAAAGAATAAGAATTCAAAAGCTAGAATTTGTCTATAAATAAAACAGAAAACATTCTACCATAAAAATTGCAGTTTGTTTCCACTGTTATACGAAATTGTTTAATTTAGCTTTTAAAGATTCCTCTTAGATGTCGAAAAAAGATACTAAATACAGCAAACGCCGATTAAGATCCTCCTATTTTACCACTCTTGTAAGTGTTACTCTTGTATTATTAATGCTTGGCGTTTTAGGACTTATCATTTTACATGCTAAAAAGTTATCCGATCATGTGAAAGAAAATATTGGTGTTCGTATCATGATGAAAGAAGGCACACGTGAGGCAGAAATTATTCAGTTACAAAAAACGCTGGATGCAACAGCTTATGTTAAATCGACTGAATACATCACGAAAGAACAAGCAGCTCAAGAAATGAAAGCTGATCTGGGAGAAGATTTTATTAGTTTTTTAGGATTTAATCCCCTTCCTCCATCTATTGATCTGCGCTTAAGAGCGGATTATACCAATGTTAAAAGTATCGATGTAATCGAAAAAGAATTATTAGCCAATCCGGGAGTGAAAGAAATCTTTTATCAAAAATCCTTGGTTCAAGCGATCAATAAAAATCTTAAACGCATCAGTTTAATCCTACTTGGCTTTAGTGGACTTTTACTCTTAATTGCTGTTGCATTGATCAATAATACTATTCGCCTGTCGGTTTATTCAAAACGTTTTTTGATCAGAAGTATGCAATTGGTTGGTGCTACCCAATCCTTTATTCGTCGACCATTCATTTTTAAAGGGATATTTCAAGGGATTTATAGTGCATTCATAGCCATCATCTTAATCGCTGTCCTAATCTATTTCTCCATTAAAGAATTACCCGAACTTGTCGAATTACAAGATATCAATCTGTTTATCATTCTTTTTGGACTGATCATCTTTTGTGGAATGCTTATTTCATGGCTCTCAACCTATTTTGCTATCCGAAAATATTTGCACATGAAAACCGATGATCTTTATTATTAAGCAGTCACAAATCAAAAAAAAGCTATTATTTTTGAGCTATTAAATTTTATACAATGTCGAAACAAAATCTAACTGAAGATAAAACACAAAAAGGGAACTTTAAACCAAAAGAAGGAGAAGTCACATTTTTCTTTACTCGCCAAAATTATCGCTTATTGATTATTGGTATGTTCCTCATTGTTCTGGGTTTACTCCTGATGATTGGTGGTGGGTCTGATGATCCCAATACGTTCAGCTATAAAATTTTTAATTTCAGACGTTTGACC
>JBFFMB010000456.1:0-2045 GCA_041554455.1 Bacteroidales bacterium | reverse complement strand
TACCTATAATGCGAAGAAATATGGATGGTGGAAAGACATTACCTTATTGGTTTGGGGACCTTCCGCTAAACTTCTTTCCGAAGATAAAGAATTGCAAGACTATGTGAAAGAAATGGATGAAATTGGTGTGAATTTATTGGCATGTAAAGGATGTGCCGACATGTATGGGGTCGGAGATAAGCTAACAGAATTGGGTGTTACTGTTAAATATACAGGTACGGATCTCACTAACTTCATTAAGGAAAACCATGTCGTTACTTTCTAATATTTATCATGTTTTTGGGGATTAGAAAAAGCATATATTTGTCACGTTTAATTATCAATAACTAAAAAAAATACTAATGAGAATAAAAGCATCCCTATTTTTTAGTTTGTTTGCAGTAGCTATATTTGCTATAAGTTGTGGACAACAATCATCGAAAAATGAAGCACCTGAAACGAAATCGATTACGAAAGAACAATTAGCTGAAGGTATCGTTGTTGAAGCTGCTTGTGGAGAATGCATGTTTGAATTGCCCGGTAATGGATGCGATCTAGCCGTCCGTATTAATGGCAAGGCTTATTTTGTGGATGGTGTTGAGATGGATTCTCATGGAGATGCCCACGCTGATGATGGCTTATGCAATGCTATTCGCGAAGCAAAAGTAAAAGGAAGCATTGTGAACGATCGTTTTGTGGCTGAATCCTTTGAACTCATTGCTATGCATGCTCACGAACATGATGGACATGATCACGAAGGTGATGATCATGAAGGGCATAATCACTAAGAAACATCTTCTATTCGAATAGAAAAAAGCCCATTTGCTAAATAGCAAATGGGCTTTTTTTATTTGTGATAAATACATTTATTCATACTTTAAAGAACTTGCTGGGTTTGCTCTTGCTGCTTTAATCGAAATAAAGCTCACAGTTGCAATGGCAATAATTAATGCGACAATACATCCAATAATAAACATCCACCAAGCAATATTTGTCTGATAAACAAAATTATCGAGCCATTTTTCCATGGACAAATAAGCGAGAGGAATGGCGATTATCCCAGCGAAAACAACCCATTTTACTGAATCAACAATGAACATTTGTACAATTTGTTGAACACTTGCCCCCATCACTTTTCGGACACCAATTTCTTGCACTTTTTGAGTAATTGTAAAGGATGTAAGCGCAAATAAGCCTAACATCGAAATGATAATTGCAAGGATAGCTGCATATGTAATTAACTGATTCGAACGTTCTTCTGCTAAATACATTTCCTCAAATGTTTGATCAACAAATTTGTATTCAAATACATTATTAGGATCTACTTTTGTCAGTGTTTCTTCTATCTCTTTTATGGTTCTTGAGATATCTTGTGGATTGATTTTCACAGAAATTAGACTGAAATAGTTTCTTCTTTTAGTCATTGAGAAAGGCGCAATTTCTTGATGTAGCGATTGAAAATGGAAATCTTGGACCACTCCTATAATTTGTAAAGTATCTTTATAACACACTATCTTTTTATGGATAGGGTCTTCAAGTCCAAGTCTTTTTACGGCTGCTTCATTGAGGATGATCTTATCTTTTGCTGTTCCCATATCTTTTGAGAAATCTTCGCCGGCAATGAGTTTTATCCCAAAGGTTTCGATAAAGTCATCCTGTATTCTGTTTTCATGCATAGCAATGCTTGATTTAGAATCGCTACCGACATTATATGCTGCCTCAATATTTCCTAATTCTCCGGGAACTGCTTGTGAAGCTGTCACTGAAATGATATTGGGATTAGAGAGTAGGTTTGCTTTAAGTGATTCGTAAGAAGACTTTATTTTGCTTGAGGTTCTTTCAATGACTATAATTTGTTCTTTATCAAACCCCAAGTCTTTATTTTTCATAAAACTGACTTGTTTATAAAGTAAAGCCAGATTGATCAATAAGAAAATGGCAATGGTGAATTGGAATACAACCAAGGATTTCCGTAAGAAGGTATTTTTTGCTCCACCGGATGATTTACTCCCTTTTAATGCTTCGATGGGCAAATAGCGTGACAAATAAATGGCAGGATAACTACC
>JBFFMB010000455.1:0-2051 GCA_041554455.1 Bacteroidales bacterium | reverse complement strand
TATGTCCTTATTGCTGTGTTTTGGGATTCTTTAATTTGTTTGCAAAGAATTTTTATTTATAAGCGAACGTGCCATTTTCGGACACAAAACAAATTTATTGGCTAAGGCAGAGTGTGAGAATAACGTGGCTTTGATGTCGTATGCCATCAAGAATAAATTGCTTGTCCTTTAAAAATTAGAACTTCTTCTATTTATACATCTTTTCTCTTAAAGCTTGTATTTTTTCATCTACGATATATTCTTCGTAAGGCATCAATTTGTCAATGATTCCACGAGGAGTAAGTTCAATAACTCGATTACTAACCGATTGAATAAATTCATGATCGTGAGAAGACATAAAAATATTTCCGGGGTATTTAATCAGATTATTATTAAAGGCCTGAATTGATTCCAAATCGAGATGATTTGTAGGAGTATCTAAGATCAGGGCATTGGCATCAAGGAGCATCATTTTTGAGATCATGCAACGCATTTTTTCACCTCCCGATAAAATATCAACTCGTTTATGAATATCTTCACCAGCAAATAACATTTTACCTAAATAGCCACGAATATAAAGTTCGGTAGTGTCGGTTGTAAATTGACAAAGCCAATCAGCAAGACTTAATTCGCTTCTGAAATAATCTGAATTATTCAATGGCAAATAAGCCGATGTAATGGTTTGTCCCCAGACGTAATTCCCAGCATCAGCAGGAATGTTTCCATTGATGATTTCAAAGAAAGTGGTCATCGCGCGTGGGTCTTTCGATAAGAAAATGATCTTATCGCCCTTATTGGCATAAAATTCAACATCTTTAAATAGTACTTTCCCATCGATACTTGCTCTCAATCCGCTTACATCAAGGATTTTGTCACCACATTCGCGTTCGGGTTTAAATATGATGCCGGGGTATCTTCTGGTTGAAGGGCGGATATCTTCGATATTTAATTTCTCAATCATTTTTTTACGACTGGTCGTTTGCTTTGATTTTGACGCATTCGCACTAAAACGTGCAATAAACTCTTGCAATTCCTTTTTCTTTTCTTCGGCTTTTTTATTCTGCTTTTGTTGTTGTCTTAAAGCTAATTGGCTGCTTTCATACCAGAAACTATAATTACCTGCAAATAAATTTACTTCACCAAAATCAATGTCCACGGTATGTGTGCTTATGCTATCTAAAAAGTGTCTGTCGTGTGAAACAACCAAGACGGTGTTTTCATAGTTAGCGAGATAATTTTCTAGCCATCTTACCGTATCCAAATCGAGATCATTGGTAGGCTCATCCAATAATAAATTATCAGGTTTACCAAAAAGAGCCTGTGCAAGCAAAACTCTAACCTTTTGCTTGGCACTCATGTCTTTCATCAATGTATTATGAAATTCTTCTTTTATCCCCAAATCACTTAACAAACTTGCTGCATCGCTCTCTGCATTCCATCCATCCATATCAGCAAATTGACCTTCCAATTCAGCCGCTTTAATGCCATCTGCATCTGAAAAATCAGGCTTAGCATATAGAGCATCTTTTTCTTCCATGATTTTCCAGAGCAACGAATGTCCTTTCATCACAGCCGTAAGTACAGTGTATTCATCAAAGGCAAAGTGATCCTGACTTAAAACAGAAAGTCGCTCGCCCGGTTCCATGAAAATATTCCCAGAAGTATAGTCAATTTCACCCGATATCGCTTTTAATAGGGTTGATTTTCCGGCACCATTTGCCCCTATAACTCCGTAGCAGTTTCCTGCTGTAAATTTTAAATTAACTTCCTGGAATAATATTCTTTTTCCGAATTGGATTTTTAAGTCTGCAACTGTAATCATCTGAATTTATTTACTTTAGGGTGTTTATCTCAAAATGGCTGCAAAGGTAGGTATAAATTCTTGACGCAGCGGAAAAGATTAAAGGCAATTTGATTTAAAAACCCTGCAAATTTATGTTTTCACTCTCAATCATATTGACCCATTTACCCATTTTCTTTTGAATCACTCTAAAATGTTCCTGATCCTGATCAGTGACAAAAGAAATCGCTTCACCGGGATTATCTGCTCTTCCGGTTCTTCCGATTCGGTG
>JBFFMB010000454.1:0-2051 GCA_041554455.1 Bacteroidales bacterium | reverse complement strand
ACGTCCCCACTTTTTCATGGTTGCTGGCGAAGAATAATCTTGCTGATCTTGGCGTTCAAAACGTAATTCTTCACGTTTTTCACCACCTTGAATTAAACGAACAGATCCTGTACGGATAAATGCTTTTTCAATATCCTTAACAAAAGTTTCAGCATCAATGTGCTCATGACTTTTGTTTTTCATTAAACCAACAATAACTTTTGGGCGTTCCCCTGCATTATCGTTATTGAAATCTCGTATCCAACGATCGTTCAATATTTGATTTGTGATATCCTGAGCTGTACGCCAAGAATCTGTATCGTTCCAACGACCGCTTAAATCGATTTGCTCGTCGTAAGCAACTCTTGTAACTTCATGTTTGGTTGAGCAAGAAAATAATGAAGCAGTTAATAATAACAGTGCGATAAATTTGAATGTTGTTCTCATGACCTAAGATTAATGGTTAATATTTTAATAAAAATTTCTATACTTATTGATTAATCCATTTTGCAATGATTAAATATAGTGCTTTAATAAACAAATATTATTCCAGAAAATTTATTTTAACAATCTTTTTGAATATATTCTGATAGGCAAGATGGACAGAGACATTTTTCATATTGGTCTCGAATTTGAATTTGGATTTCGCTGGGTAGCTGGATCTCAAAACACCAACATTTCCCTGACTTAGAACAATTGAATTCTTTACCACATTTCGGACAATATTCAGGCTCTTGAAGGTTCATGTTTTAAAGTTTGAGGGTTAAACTAACGTTATCCATTTTCCCACCCAAAGGTGGATTTAGTTTAGATATTTTAATGCTCGCATCTTGTATGGATGGATATTCTGATTTTATTGAATTTAAAATACGACGACCAACATGTTCCAATAATTTGGATTTTTCTTTCATCTCTTTTTTGACTATCAAATAGACCGATTGATAATTAATAGTCTTGCTCAGATCATCGGAGACTTCTGCTTCCGATGTGTCAGTATAAATATGTAAGTCGACCAAGAATTTTGTACCAATGATTTGCTCTTCTTTAAAGCAACCATGATAAGCATAAAACTCCATTCCTTCTATGGATATTACGGACATAATTTATCGTTTAATCGTTGATAATCCTTTTTGTAATCGTGCAATACATTCCTCTTTTCCAATCAATGAAGCGATATCAAAAATGGATGGACCAGAGGCCGAACCAACCAGACAAAGACGGAATGAATTTAGTATTTGTCCCATATTTAGAGTGTTGCTTTGGATATAGTCTTTAACAATTTCTTCTGTTTTTTCTGATGTAAAATCTGTTAAAGAATTTAATAATGGAATGATTTCAGCTAAGGCTTCAGGAACACCTTCCTTCCATCTTTTCTTAATTATTTGTTGATCATAATTTTCTGGGGCAATGAAAAAGTATGAACTTAAATCCCAAAAATCAGCGATGAAATTTGCACGTTCTTTAATCAATGTGACTACTTTTAGAACAAATGGAAATTCTGCCTTAATTCCTTTTTTAATGAGTTCACTCATATATAAATTTGCAGCTTCTTCATCAGTCATTAATTGCAAAAATTGATGATTATACCAACGTGCTT
Source organism: Bacteroidales bacterium (assembly GCA_041554455.1). GTDB lineage: Bacteria > Bacteroidota > Bacteroidia > Bacteroidales. The sequence continues at coordinate 475 of JBFFMB010000454.1, read as the reverse complement.
TCTCTGGATCAAAGCGAGCTCCTGATTTACCAATACGATCCAAACTGAAAGCTTCGATGAGTTCCTTTTCTGTAAAAATTTCTTGGGTTGTTCCTGGGTTCCATCCTAAAAAAGCTAACATATTTAAAAAAGATTTAGGAAAGTATCCTGATTCCTTATAACCTGCTGAAATTTCTTTGGTTTCTGGATTTTCCCATTCCATTGGAAATACTGGAAATCCTCCTTTATCACCATCACGTTTACTCAATTTCCCTTTTCCATCAGGCTTTAGAATTAATGGCATATGTGCAAAAATGGGCTCTTCCCAATTAAAAAAGCGATATAATAAAACATGTGAAGGTGTTGAATTCACCCACTCAGAACCTCTAATTACATGTGAGATTTCCATTAAATGATCGTCAACAACATTTGCTAAATGATAGGTAGGCATACCATCCGACTTAAACAAAATTTTGTCATCCAATTGAGTTGTGTT
>JBFFMB010000453.1:0-2072 GCA_041554455.1 Bacteroidales bacterium | reverse complement strand
TAAAGGATTCAAATCCAATTCAAATATTTCAGGAGCGATAGTGACCAATGCAGCTACTCGCATAATGGTTTCAGCATATATTTCTTCGTTAACGGGTTCTTGTTTTCGAGCACCTTGAATGATTCCATAACCCTTTAAGTTTCGAATCATAGATAAGGCTTCTTCTTTTTGAATAGGAGCCAAAGCAGTGTTCACATCTTTCAACACTTCTACAAAAATGCCTCCCAAACCACTTAATACCAAATGTCCGTAACCATCTTCGCGTTTAGCCCCAATAAAGACTTCGGTTCCAAAGAGCATGGGATACATTAAGACTGCTGTGGTATCTTTGATCTTCATTAATCGATCAAATTCAGATTCGACAGTTTCAGCATCTGTAATATTTAAAACAACTCCACCGACATCTGATTTATGAAGAGGGCCCACAACTTTCATAACCAATGGATATCCGAATTCTTTGGCAAAAGTCAGCGCATCGTCTTTCAGTGTTACTACTCTTTCATTGCTTCGTCCAACACCTACGGCATCCAATAATTTTTGAATTTCAGTAGGGGATAGGTATCCGTTTGATGCAGCATCAATTACTTGACGAATTTTTTCTTTATCGATTGAGGGAAGTTCAATTTCTTCAGGAGAGGGCTTAGGCGTATTATAAACACGTGCTAATGCATTTCCTAAAACAACTTCATCTGAAAAATTGATTCGACCTTTGGAAAGAAAATCCTGAATTTCAGCATCAGCTGTCTGTATAGATGGTAAAACAGGGTAGATTGGCTTTTTACAGCTTTTCATCTTTTCATCCAACACACTATAAACATCAAATATTTTAAACAAACCAGGGGTTCCAAAAATAACCACCATGGCATCAATGGAATCAAATTTTTGATCAACATAATCGATAATGATTCCCAATTGTTCTGCATTTCCTGTTGCTAAAAAATCAATGGGGTTGGATACCGATGAGCCAGGATAGAGCTGTTCTAATAATTCATCAGCTGCTTTTCCTTCAATATGAGGAACCTCTAATCCATTATTCGATAGAGCATCTGTTAACATAACGGCAGGACCACCCGCATGGGTAATGATGGCGATTCGTTTACCCTCCAGTTCTTTATGCATGAATACAGAAGCCACACTAATCAAATCTTCACGACCAAAACAACGAACGATTCCTGCTTTATTAAACAAAGCGCTTACGGCTACATCAGAACTGGCTAATGCCCCAGTATGCGATGATGCAGCACGACTTCCTGCTTCGGAAGTCCCTGCCTTAACTGCAGCAATTCGACATCCTTTGCGGATTAAGGAAGCTGCATGTTTGAGTAGCATTTGAGGCTTGTCAATATTTTCGATATATAGTATTTTAACTTTTGAGCTAGTCTCTGGATCGAAGGTTTCATCCATGTGTTTGAGAATTTCTTCAACACCCATTTGAGCGCTATTCCCCACTGAGTAAACACTTGCAAAAGTCAAACCTTTTGGAATTCCTGCTTCCAAAATAAAACAGGCGGTTGCTCCTGAACCTGATATGAAGTCACATCCTTTGGGATCTAATTTTGGAATAGGGAGCGTGAATACTCCATGATAATTTGAGTTAAGTACCCCAATACAATTAGGGCCAATTAAACTGCCTTCCGCTCTATTAATGATTTCAACAACCTCTTTTTCTAGTTGTATTCCATCTTCATTTAGCTCACTAAAACCTGCGGAAAGAATAATGAATGCTTTGGTCCCTTTTTGTTCTGTAAGAATTTTAACCGTTTCTAAAACAAATTTTGCTGCAATAGCAATAATGGCTAAATCAACCTGAGGAAGTTCATTGGGCGATTTAAAACTTGTTAATCCTTGAACGATATCTTCTTTTAGATTAGTTACATACAATGCTCCGCCGAAATGCCCATCCAAAAGATTTTTTAAAATTTTACCTCCTGGTTTTTCGATGTCATTGGAGCCTCCAACAACAACTATAGAGCCCGGCTTGATTAATTCTTTTGTAATCATCTATTAATATTTTAATTAATGAAAATTCATGATTTCATTGCAAAATTAGGAAAAATAAAGGAGAATAAAAT
>JBFFMB010000452.1:0-2077 GCA_041554455.1 Bacteroidales bacterium | reverse complement strand
AGAGAAATGCCTGTTATTGGGTGAAGAAATTGGTGAACTTTTTAAAAGCATTCGGAAAGCCAAGAATATGAAAATGGATTCTAATTCTAATGTTGGAAGTGTAAGCGAAGAATTGGCTGATATAATGATCTATTTATGTGCTATTGCCAATCGTTTTGATATTGATCTTGAAACAGCTTTCAGAGAAAAAGAAGACATAAATAAAAAAAGAAGCTGGGAATAAATTTTATTATCATAAAAGCATTCTATTTCTTTCTAAAATCACCGTCCATTAATACCTACGTATTAGGATCAAAAAATAGATTGCTGACTTCTTCTTTCATTTCAATAATACCCCCCCGAATCATAAGTATACTCAAGATATTGATGATTTGCATAAGTAGTAAAACTTGCTGAGAAATATGAAGATGCTTGGATTATTATGTTTTGAAAAGAAAAAATGATAATCTAATTAAAAAAACCGCTCCTTTGAAGAGCGGTTAGTATATTTTGAAGCCTCATTTCAAAATCTTACATCTTTTTTCACAACAAAGAATTATGTATTTCTCATAAGTCATACATAATTTTTTCACCCCAATATATTTATCATATTTTTTTTGAGATAAAATTGTAATAAGAGAATTTACACTATGTAAAGCCTTATCTAACTTACAATCCCACATATAATTTTGGGATTTAAGAAGGTGATTTTCAATAGCTGGATTTTTTAATAAAGGAAGCTTATTAAAATGCCTAATCTCCTTCAGAATCGATTTCACCAATTCATCGGCTTTATCACAATATTCCTTAGAACTAGCTTGAGGTTGAGGAGTTTCAATTTGTGCATAAACACCTGAAATCAAAAAACCTACCAAAACAAAAAGAAGAATTTTTTTCATAATTTTTGAATTTAAAGATTAATAATTAGGTCATTTATATTCACACATATTTCGATAGAAATGCTATACAAGATAAGAAATATAGGGCGATTTTCCAAATAATCCAACGGTTGGAAACCAACGCTAATAGGTCATAAGAAGGAAATAAGTTTTTGTACAGAAACAAATAAATACTCTACTTTTTCTCAAAATCAGCTTTCATTAAAACCCAGCTATGCGGATCCAATATAACATCCGTTGGTTCTTGTTTCAACTCAAAGCAAAAGGATTCAGCTTTTGTATCAAGCATGATTTTTTTGATCACAGCTTCTTTATCGGCAGATGAAAAAACAGCTATTTCAAAGGGTAATTGAAAACAAAAATCATCAGCTTGAAGCTGTTTTAAATCGATAGTCAGAATTTTTGACTTTTCATTATAACTCCAGAACCCCTTTATTTCAGGCAATTCAGAGCGATACAACCATTGATTAAAAAACCATTGATAATTGGTGTTGGTTATTTCATTTACCATATTTATAAAATCGTCAGTGCATGCAATTTTATTCTGGAAACGCTGATAATATTGCTGCAAAAGATTCCAAAATACATCCTCCCCAATTACATAACGAAGCATATGAAGCATCCAAGAAGCTTTGTCGTAGGTATTTTTGTTTAGCAGATCAAGCAAATCTGTCACATTTTCATCCACAATCGTTGAACTCGGATTATCTTCGTGATAGGTAAATACAACTTCCAAATCCTCTTGCATTTTAGCAATAAAGGCCTCATGTCCTGAAGCATATTCTAAATATAAATGATCCGCATAGGTAGCAAAACCTTCGCTAATCCATATATGTTTCCAATCGCATTCGCTGATAGAATTCCCAAACCATTGATGGGCAATTTCGTGAGCTAAAAGATCTTCCGATTTTTGTTTATCATACATCCGATGTTCTGCATAAAAAATACTACCCGCATTTTCCATACCCCCATAACGCGTTTTTGATTGAACATTGGCGAGTTTCTCATACGAATATTCCCCAAAATGATCTTCAAAAAAACTCAATATTGAAGGAGCTAATGCAAAATTTTTGAATAAAATGGCCGTATCTTGAGGAAACACCCATGATTGAACCGGGACTCCACTTTTTGAAGAAAGCTTTTCTACTTCAAAACGAGCAGCCCCAAAAACCATCACTTTGGTTGGTATAGCGACATTT
>JBFFMB010000451.1:0-2080 GCA_041554455.1 Bacteroidales bacterium | reverse complement strand
TTTAATCCTTTTCCTTTTGAGCAAACCGTTGGAATAATTGGAATGCCTACCATATCGCCTAGTGACTTATAATCAAATTTATCACCTTTTTTTACTAGCTCATCATACATATTCAGAGCAGCAACAACCTTTATATCTAAATCAATTAGTTGAGTTGTAAGATATAGATTTCGTTCAAGATTTGAACTGTCGATTACATTAATAACAATGTCGGGGATTTCATCAAAAAGATAATTTCGAACATATAATTCTTCAGGAGAATAGCTCGTAATTGAGTAAGTTCCGGGTAAATCAACGATATTGAAGGTGTATCCGTTGTGGTCAAATTTAGCTTGTTTTGCATCTACCGTAACACCACTGTAATTGCCAACTTTTTCGTGAGAATGGGATGCAAAATTAAAGAGCGTTGTCTTTCCTGAATTTGGATTGCCAACGAGAGCGATGTTGATTATTTTTTTATGAAATTTTGATTGTTTTAAACTATCTTCAGAAATGACACCATTGTATTTTTTTTTGTTCTGATAAACTTCAGGAGCTGTAATTATTTCGATAAGCTTAGCTTCACTGTTCCGAAGCGAGACATTATAACCCATGATGGTGTATTCAATAGGGTCTTTGAGGGGTGCTTTCTTTCCGACAAATACTTCTTTCCCGACAACGAAGCCCATTTCCATAATTCTTCTACGGAATGCACCTCTTCCTTTTACTTTCGTAATGATTCCTTTATCACCTTGTGTTAGATCGTATAAAGTCATGCTTGCGCCTCTTGATGCTAAAAATAATGTGTTTATTTAGATTAAATTAAAACGATTGCGAAATTAATAAACTTATCAATACGAAAGAAAAAATTTCGTAAAAAGAGTGCTTAAATTACTTGAATCAAAAAAGATCGGAATACGTATCTGTGTTCATCTCCTTATAATTCAAATAATGAATCCATTGAAGTGAATTTAAGGCCTTTTCTCCCCAATGAGTTTCGAACAAATGTTTACAATCGTTAGCGGCATTTTGTTTAGACGATCTCGAAGGTTTTTGGTATAGCATGACAAAATCTTTTAAATCCTGATAAATATCAACTAGATTTTCAGATAAACTTGCTTTTACAGGATCATTTTGATCGGGGCTATTGTAATCTAACGACCAATATTCATCATCATTCAATAGCAATTCTCTGAGAGAAGAAAAGAGTCGTTCCCATTCTTCTTCAGTTACGAAGCGTACACTTGTTTCATTATCATCGACCTGAATAACAGGAAGTAAGCTTCCTTTGAGGTATAGTAATGGGATTATTCGTTGAATAAAAGGTGCAATATCTTCCTTTGTTAGATTCTCTACATTTTCGAGATAGATGCAATATTCGTTTGCAACTTTTATTAGCTCAATTACAGAGCTCGAATATGCAGGTTCATCATGGATATCTTTCATTAGTATAAGTTTTTAGCAAATTTACAAATTATCAAATTTTAATTGCTATTTGTGTTTGAATATTTAATTTTGCGAAAAAATGCAGCCAATGAGTAGTTTGAAACAACGATTGATTGATAAATGTAAAAGCATTCAGATTGAAAATATCAATAACCTGAAAATGGTGATTGATGATGCTCAAAAAAGTGCTAATGAGTATGGGATGCCTAAAGATAGATACGATTCATTTCGTGCTCAGCAAATGCGTAAGCGAGATATGTTTGCTCAACAACTATTGAAAGCGAATGAACAATTTGAAATTCTGAATAAAATTAAACCAGAAATAGAATTGACTTCAGTTGAATTCGGTGCTTTAGTTATTACTGATAAGCAAAAATTGTTTATTTCAGTTAGTCTAGGAAAAATAAATCTTGATGGAGAAGACTATTATGCTATTTCTCCTTTGGTTCCTTTTTTTCAAGCGATGGAAGCAAAGAAGGAAGGGGAGTTTTTTAGTTTTAGAGGATTAGAAAGTGTAATTAAAAAAATATATTAAAAAATTATTCCTCAATTAAAAAAGCTCTCTCACGTTTAGTGAGAGAGCTTTTTGTGAAAAATGACTTTTATAGTCTAGTCCTTGATATAATTAGACCATTTTAATAATTTAAATGGGTAA